>JBEKYG010000006.1:0-24502 GCA_049511215.1 Acidobacteriota bacterium
AATTGGGGGGGCAGAGGAGCTGGGGAGTGAAGGGGGAACACTCAATTGGGGTTCTTTTGCCCTGCTCCGCGTCGCCAGAGTTCCTATGCCCCCCTGCATCCTTTGGTTGCGGCCCCGCCGGGCCGCGGATTTCGTGGCTCCCCAAAAGCTCTGTCCGGCACACTTCGTTTCCCCTAAACTCCCCGGGCTTGTGGGCCGAATGAAGGTGCACGAATAGGCGAAGCCGAGTACGGTTTAGAACCGACATGACTGCAAGAGTGACCCTCGTGGACTCCCCGGACACTTCTCTTATGGGTAGACTGGCAAACCTCTCAGCCCACGGCCTGAGCCTTATTCTGGAACGCGAACTGCCTGTCGATACTTCCGTCAAGGTTCAATGGGGCACTGCTGGATTCTCGGGGGAAGTAATCTACTGCCAGCACAACGGGCATGAATTTCTCGCGGGGTTGCGGGTGGAAGACCCTGTTTATGATACCGCAAGATCATCCCTGAGCGGGAAGGGCTTGCCGTAGTGCGTCTTGCAGTCCTTCCAGTAGGAGTTTTTCCTGGGCGGGAAATACCGTGCGAAGGTCGACGAGAACCTTGTTGTCTTCCAGACGCACGATGATGGGGG
The DNA here is from genome assembly GCA_049511215.1 of Acidobacteriota bacterium. GTDB lineage: Bacteria > Acidobacteriota > UBA6911 > UBA6911 > UBA6911 > JAFNAG01. The sequence goes on from JBEKYG010000006.1 coordinate 614, forward strand.
GATGAAACGAACGGAGATGCTGTTCGATATCGTTGGGGGAGTGTTGATTCGATTCCAGCGCCAGCAGCACCGTGCCAAGGCTGCAGTCGGGACAGGAGCCGCCCCCCACGACTGAGCTTCCTTCCAGGAGCATGGCGCGGGCTCCATCGGGAATCTGCGCCTGAAGTTTGCGGAGAAAACGGCCGGTGCGGCGCCGGAGCTCACCCCGGGACATCGACAGCAGGCGCAGCACCGGAATTTCCATTAAGGCCTGTCCGGTACGATAGCTGGCCAGAGTCGCCTCGAGTGCACCGTAGACGAGCTTATCCACGCGAAACGTACGCATGAGCGGATTCGTGCGGATCAGATCGACCCAACGACGCGACCCCGCGATGATGCCGGCCTGGGGCCCGCCTAGTAGTTTGTCTGCGCTGAAGCAAATCAGGTCGACCCCGGCCGCGATGCTGTCCTGTGCTCTTGGTTCATCGACGATGCCGTAGGGCCGGAGGTCGACCAGGCAGCCACTGCCGATGTCCTCGACCAGCGGCAACTGATGGCGGTGAGCCAGATCGATCAAACCGGCTAGATCAGGCCTCTCGGTAAATCCCCGGATCCGGTAATTGCTCGGATGAACGCGCAACACCAGAGCCGTATCCGGGCCGATGACTTCCTCGTAATCCCTGATCCGTGTCTTATTGGTAGTGCCCACCTCACGCAGCCGGGCGCGGCTCCGCGCCATTATTTCCGGTATGCGAAACGAGCCGCCAATCTCGATCAGCTCACCCCGGGAAACCACCACCTCTCTTCCCGATGCGAGTGTATCCAGGATCAGAAAAACCGCGGCGGCGTTATTGTTGACCACGGTCGCGGACTCGCAGCCAAGCGCTTCCCGCAGGAGGGGCTCAATGAGCTGGTCCCGGTGGGAACGGGCACCCAGCTCCAAATTATACTCGAGATTAGTGTATTGGGCCGAGACTGCCGATAAGCTCTTCTGAGCCGAAACTGAGAGCGGTGCGCGGCCCAGATTTGTGTGCAGAATGACTCCGGTCGCATTGATGACCGCCGTCAAGGCAGGACGCAGGCGCCGCTTCAGTCGCTCCTCAAGCTGCACTTCAAGGCAGGCCAGGCCGATAGAGCTTTCGATGGCTGGTACACCGGAGCGAATGGCGGCCCGCACCTCGTGTAACAGTTTCTGGATCTCGGAAACGACGAAGTTGTGACTGGTGCGGCTTACCCAAGCAACAACAGACGGCTGCAAAAGAAACTGATCGACCGATGGAATCCGGCGCAACAGCTCATGACGGGCGTCCTCATCTTCGGCCATGGCACCATTTCAACACAGCCCCGGAGGGCTGTCAATCTTGAACAGAAACCACGGAATGCACGCAGACTTCACTCGAGTATTTTGCAGCCTCCGTGGTTCAAATCTCGGCAATCGCGAGGCCTGACGCCAGTGTATGATGAGGATCTTATCAACCTGGACGATTGGATCCGCCGCTTGAAGGTCGAATACGACATTTATTTTATCGGCAATCGGAAAAAGCCTCCCGACGACCTGCGGATGCGGGTTGAAAAGCTGATCAAGCGGCTGGCAGAAGCCAGAGACATGAGCGCTTCTCAGCGCTTCCTATACAACACTCTGATCGCACGTTTTTATGTTTACCGGGACCGGTGGCGGCGTACCCAGCAGGAGCGAGAATCTGCGCGGGGACTTCATGACGCGCCCGTGTCTTCAACGCACACCCCGTTTCGCGATGCACAGACAAACACCCTACCCAGTGAAGTCCAGGTTTCGATCAGCGATCCTGATGCCGAAGTAGGGAAAGTACGGCGGCTTTACGAGGAGCTCCTTCGCCTGAGGGGGAATCATGCGAAGGAGTCACCGTGCGTTTCCTACCGGCAGTTCGCAGAGTACATCACCAACCAGACACAGGGCATTCAGAAGAGGTGCCAATGCACCAGCGTCACCTTCCGGATCGCACTGGAGGAAACAACAATCAAATTCACGGCAAAGGCTAATACGAGTTCGTCAAGCTGAAACTTGTTGTTGCTGTTGCGAGTCCAGCCTCACTACATTTTCCGCCTGGGGGCCGCGCGGCCCCATTTTGATATCAAACTCCACAGGCTCACCTTCCCGAAGAGTCTTATACCCCTTTTCGCGAATCGCGCTGTAATGGACGAAGACATCAGCCCCGGATTGCTGCGATATGAACCCGTAGCCTTTAGTATTATTAAACCACTTCACGCTGCCGGTAATTCTGGCCATTCTGACCCCCATAACGCCGCAAACGCACACACTTAAATCGAAATCACCCAACGCCTGCCGGACATTAGAAAGTTTAATGTGCGGTTGCCAATTTGGCCTCAGACTATTAAAGCCTATTTAGGATTGTCAAGCGGAAAAATGTACTTTCTTCCCCGCAGTAGATAGTATACGATCCGCTGCGGCTGGGACCCTCAGGCAATCAGAGCCCACGGCGGCTGATCCGCGCCGCCGAAAATAGGGGTGTCAGCGTAGCTAATGGCGCTGAAAGCCAGGATCATATCGGAGTGCAGGCTGAATGCGTAGAGCCAAATCGCCACCTTCGGGATTGGGTTTCCGAGTTCCGCTGCAGACTAAACACTTAACAATTATTAGATTCTCATAATCAAGGAGGCTAGCTTGATTCCCATTCGACGTGCATTGGTGAGCGTTTCCGATAAGACAGGCCTTGCGGAACTGGCACGCTTTTTACAGGACAACGACGTCGAGCTGCTCTCAACCGGGGGAACTGCGAAGTTCTTGCGAAGCCAAGGGATTCTAGTGGTCGAGGTTTCCGACTACACCGGTTTTCCCGAGATTTTAGACGGCCGGGTGAAAACGCTGCACCCCAGAATCCACGGCGGTCTGCTGGCGATTCGGAGCAACTCGTCGCATCAGGAACAGATGCGGGCGCACGGCATCCAGGCAATCGACATGGTAGTGGTGAACCTCTACCCGTTCCGCGAGGCAGCAGCCAGGGAAGGCTCAACCGTCCCGGAGGTCGTCGAGCAGATTGATATTGGCGGGCCAAGCATGATTCGGTCCGCGGCCAAGAACAGCGACTCTGTCGCCGTGGTCACCGACCCGCTCGATTACGAATGGATTCTGCAAGAGCTGGAAGCACACAGCTGCGCCCTGAGCGCCGCCACCAGGTTCATCCTTGCCCAAAAGGCTTTTGCCCTCACGGCATCGTATGACGGGGCCATTGCGGCGTATTTCTCCAAGCGGGTTTGGACGCCGAAAGGGCCGGCGGAAGCCGAACAGGGCTTGCCTCACCTCGATATCCTCTCATTGGAGAAAATCAAGGATCTCCGCTATGGAGAGAATCCTCACCAGCGAGCCGCACTCTACGGGCGAGTTTGCCATCCCCGCATGGGGGTTGCAGGAGCCGACGTCCTCCATGGGAAGGAACTCAGCTACAACAACCTGCTCGATTCCGATGCCGCCTGGAGCCTGGTGTGCGAGTTCGACTGGGCCGCAGCCGCGATCATCAAGCATACAAATCCTTGCGGGGTGGCTCAGGGCGACACGCTCCGCGATGCTTACGTCATGGCCCGTGAGTGCGATCCCATCTCCGCATTCGGATCGGTCGTCGCCTTGAACCGCAAGCTGGAGGAGGATACAGCAGCGGAGATTGCGACCACGTTTGTGGAGGTTGTGCTTGCCCCGGATTTTACCGAAAAGGCCCTGGAAATTCTCAAAACCAAGAAGAACCTACGACTCCTGCGCATGTCGCCGCAGAGAGCCGCGACGCTGGAGCATCGCGAAATCAGCGGCGGATTCCTGGTGCAGGAGCGGGATCTATACTACCTCCGGCCCGATCAGCTGAAGGTTGTTACCAGGCGTGCTCCCACCGAAAAAGAATTGGAAGCACTCTTGTTTGGCTGGCGCGTGGTCAAACATGTCAAGTCCAATGCCATCGTTCTCTGCGACACAACGCGTACCCTGGGCGTCGGCGCGGGACAAATGAGCCGGGTTGATTCCGTGAAACTGGCGACCCAGCGCGCCGTGCTGCCGCTTCAAGGATGCGTCATGGCTTCAGACGCTTTCTTCCCGTTTCCGGATGGTATCATCACTGCCGCCGGATTCGGGGTGAAGGCAGTCATCGAGCCGGGCGGATCGCTGAAAGATGCCGAGGCGATCGAAGCCGCGGACGCGAACGACATGGCAATGGTGTTTACCGGCATCCGCCATTTCCGGCACTGAAAGGACCAAGACACAATGCTCATGGTCCTTGACGTAGGGAATACAAATACCGTCCTCGGAGTGTACCGGCAGGATGAGTTGCTCCACAATTGGCGGCTGGTTACCGAACGCGATCGAACCGCGGACGAGTGGGGGATACTCCTCCGCACGCTGTTTAACGTGGGCGAAATCTCGACGGGAGCAGTTGCGGCTATTGTGATCTCTTCCGTGGTACCACCCGCTTCCCCTGCGCTGGAGGAGATGGCCCTCAGATACTTTGGAATCCAGCCCCTGTTTATTGACCCCACCATGGAGATGGGTATGCCCGTGCGCTATCACCCCCCTGAAGACGTGGGCGCCGATCGAATCGTCAACGCAGTGGCCGCATTCGAGCAATTCGGGGGCCCAGCCATCGTGGTGGATTTCGGCACTGCAACCACCTTTGACGCAATTTCGGATCAGGGCGAGTATCTGGGTGGTGTGATCGCGCCCGGCATCGGGATCTCGGCCGAGGCGCTGTTTATAAAAGCCGCACGCCTGCCGCGGGTTGAGGTGCGGCAGCCGCGCAAAGTCATAGGCGATTCGACCGTCAGTAGCATCCAATCGGGTCTCTATTGGGGCTACGCCGGGCTCGTCGACGGAATCCTGCGGCGCATGAAAAAGGAGCTTGAAGGTGCGCATGTGGTTTCAACCGGCGGGCTGGCCGAGCTGATTTCGCCCGCGTGCGAGGAGATCGACTCCGTGGAAAAGAACCTCACCCTGGAGGGCATGCGTCTGATTTATGAACGCCTCAGAAAGTAACCGCGACTCGGGAGAAGCCGGTAGCCTCTTTTGGATCGCGGATTGCGGATTTTGGATTGCGCCGGTTGAAGGCCAATACCCGATTCCCTGTTGCTACAATCCAAAATCCCAAATCTATAACAAAAAATCGAATGAACTATTACAACTATTTCACGGAGATCGAGGAGCACTTTGTCCGGCGCCGGGGAAAACATCTCTGGGTCTCGCCCATGGACTGGAGCCTGATAGCAACCTGGCGTGATTCCGGCGTCCCCCTTCACGTCGTTTTGAGAGGCATTGACCGCGCCATGGATGGATTTTTCGCCAAGCGATCGCGCATCAATTCGAAAATCAACACCCTTTTCTACTGTCACGCGAGCGTAATGGACGAGTACGCGCAACACCTGGAGTCGCACTTGGGAGAACATCCCATGGAAGGTGCCGACACTGCAGTATCTGCTGCCCAAAAACCGGACGGACCGGACAAGGAGACCATCCTGGAGTTTCTAAACGCGAGAATTTCCGAAATAAGAGTGCTGGTCGCGAAACTATCTGTATCAGAAGGTGGACCTGAGGGGATGGAACGGATTGTGCGGCGGCTCGAGGAGATTATCGGCGACCTGGAAACGGACAACCAGGTGGATTTCGAAGCGCTGGATCGGGACCTCGGCATACTCGACGAGACGCTTGTCGGGGAGTTGCGCACTGCGGTATCACTCGAGCAGATTACGGCGTGGGAACAAGAGGCCAAGAAGGAATTGAAGATTTACCGCAAGAAGCTGCCTAAGGATATCTACGGAAAGATCCTGGAAAACTTCATGCGTACTAAAGTCCACAGGCATTTCACTGTTGGCGAGTTAAGCCTCTTCCATCTGTAGGCTCAGAACTCCTGACATGCTCTTGCTGAAAAAGTCTGCTGTTTTTCTGGAGTGTCCAGGTTTATTGGGGCGATAACTCTGTGCGCCCGCCGGCCGCAAATGGAGCGGGGCGTCCCTCCGGCATCCCATGTGGGGATGGGACTCCTGCGTTCCAAAGGAAGGCAGAAGCCCGTCCCCATTTATCATGGTTCGTCGGTATGGTCATGACGAGAAGCGGATCAAAGTCATGAATCACAATCATCGTCCTGTTGCGCCCGTTGAACTGTTTGAGGTGGAGATCGAGAAGCTCGTCTACGGAGGTGAAGGCTTAGGACGATACCGAGGCAAGGTAGTCTTCGTGGCCTTCACCGTGCCGGGGGACCTCGTGGAAGTCCGGCCCATTGAGCAAAAAAAGGGGTTCATCCGTGCTGTGATTACGCGGATCTTGAAACCAGGACCGGGGCGGCGATCCCCTCCTTGCCCACACTTCGGCCATTGCGGCGGCTGCCAGTGGCAGCACCTGGATTACGCCCTCCAGGTGGAGACGAAACGCAGAACTCTGGAAGAGGGTTTTCACCACCGCTTCCCAGAAACCAGGAAGCTGCGGATCTCCATGAAAGCCTGCCCCAATCCGTACGGCTACCGCTCACGCGCACGTGTCCAGTTGCGCGGCGCCGGAGCACAGTCGACAGTCGGATTTTTCCGTCATCGATCGCACCAGGTCGAGGATGTGAGCGTCTGCCCGCTATTCTCGCACCCACTCGGTGAGGCCTTAAGCGGCGTGCGCAGTGATCATCGCAAAGGGCGTTTCGGGTCGGGTGAGCAGGAACTGGAGCTTGCCTGCGCTGAGAACGGAACTTGGGCTTGCGCGGAAGTCGAGCCTGCGAATCTACCGGTCGAGGATCCGCCCCAGGATACCCTGATGAAGCAGGTTCATGAATTCGTTTATGCCTCAGCAGCCTCCGTTTTTTTTCAGGCGAACGAGCTCATGCTCGGCGAACTGATTGCGACGGTGATGAAGCTGACACCGGGGGGAGAATCCTCTCTGGATCTCTTTTCGGGCATGGGATTTTTTTCTCTCCCACTGGCCCGGCGCTATCGCCAGGTCGTTTGTGTGGAGTCCAGCCCGCGTGCGCATCGCCTGTGCAGTATGAACGCCGCGCACGCCGGCCTTGAGAATATCCGAGCGGTGTGCGCCGATGTGCCGGGGTGGATGGCGGCGATGGGATCGATCGCGTCGCCCGCATTTGACCTGATTCTGCTGGATCCTCCCCGCACGGGAGCCGGATCGGAGGTGATGAAGCACCTCACAGAATGGGCCCCGGAAACCATCATTTATGTGTCCTGCGATCCGCAGACATTGATACGAGACCTCGCCGTGGTGCCGGCGCGGGACTATCGAATCGATTCGGTCGAAGGTCTCGACCTGTTCCCCCAAACCTACCACTTCGAAACCATCGTGCGCTTGAGACGCCGCTGACCAACTTGCAGAAGGGGATTGGATCCTTGCAGTGCTGGTTGCTGCTGAAGGCTAAAGTCTGAGGTCTGAAGTCTGAGGTCTGAAGTCTGACGGGTGAGTTTGGAATGTTATGCGGGGTCGTTGGGGAGAAACGCCATTTGCGGCATTGACGGCGTGCCTGGCTGTAGGCATCGCAGCCTCCACCCTACTTCGGCAGTATTGCTTTGCGGCGCTGGCATTCGCGGCGTGCGCCTTGGCCTGTTCGGCAATATTGGCGCTTATCCGCAGTCGATTTGGCTTGTGCCTGTACCTAGCCCTGTGCGCGATCGCACTTGGCGGCGTCCTGCTCGGACTGGCAGAGCGCGACGGGTACGCACGAGACGATATCCGCTCCCTGCTCGCGTATGGATCCCTGCCTCTCGGCGAACGAGTCCAGCTGGACGGCTGCGCCCTGGAGGACAGCTCGCAGCGCGGACCGGATATGGTGACCACGGTTGAGCTTCATGGTTTAGGTCACAAGGACTCGTGGGTTAGCTGCAGGGGGAAGGTGCAACTCAGAGTGGCGGTGCCGGGTGACCCGCCAATACCCGGAAGCACCCTGCGCTACGGCGATCGGGTGCGGACGTGGGCCGAGTGCGATGTGCCCCGCAATTTTCAAAACCCCGGTTCGACCGATCGCGTTGGTCTCTTGGCCCGCCGGGGGATTTATCTTTTGGCACGGGTCAAATCACCGCGGCTTCTCGAAGTACTGCCCCAGGATTTTGGCACACCCTGGGATCGCGCCACAACAGTCGTGCGGCGCTCCATCCACGGGCAGCTTACGAGATTAGGGCAGGAGGGAAACCGACAACGAGCGGCGGTCCTGTCCAGCATCGTTCTCGGTGACTACGTTGAGCTGTCTGCAGAAACGCGGGCCGAGTTCCAGAATGCCGGGACATATCATGTGTTGGTGGTTTCCGGCCTGCACGTGAGCACGATCGCCTGGCTACTGATCCATGGCCTCCGGCTCCTGAGAGTGCCTCCCCCGGCCACGCGGCTGCTGGCTGCACTCGGGATCCTCTTTTTCACCTGTCTGGTGGGATTTCAGGCCAGCATTACCCGCGCCCTTTGGATGTTCACGTTGTACCTGATCGGACAGAGCCTGTTTCGCAGGGCAGCTCCCGCAAATACTGTCCTGGCGTGCGCATTTCTGCTCTTGAGCATACACCCCGGATGGCTTCAGGACGCCGGATTCCAACTGTCCTTTTTGTCGGTTGCAGCAATTGCGATGATGGGGTTGCCGATCATCGAGCTGGTGTTGCGCCCGATGCTGGACCCTTTGCGGCATGCGGGCAACCCGGAGAGACTGGCCCTGCAAACGGGAAAATGGCACTTTCGGGGACGCCGTCTGCGGTTTCGGGCAGAAGTGTTTGCCGAAGCGTGTGCGGATGGGGCTCACTCGGGCCTCGAGCGGGTTGCCATGGCCTCGTTCCATTGGGCGGCAGCTCTCGGGTTCATGATCGGAAGCATGATTCTGATTTCGCTCTCGGTGCAGGTCTGGCTCGAGCCTGTTCTTGCCTTTTACTTCAACCGGCTGAGTTGGGTGGCCCCGGTTGCGAATCTGGCGATAGTTCCTCTCTCTTCCCTCGTTCTCGCGGCCGGAATGACAGCCGAGGCCTTGATGAGCCTTACGCCCTCAGCGTGGCCGGCTTTCCGAATTGCGGGTCTGTGCGCCTCGCTCCTGTTGGGCGTCAATCGGTGGTTCTCTGCCCTGCCGGGCGCCTGGCAGCGTTGCCCTACCCCGTCAGGATTATGGGTCATCTCGGGTGTCCTGATGGTCTTTTTTGGGTCCTTTCTCCGGTGGCGGCGCCTCTGGATTCCCTGCGCATTTGTCGGCCTGGAAATCGCCACTCTGTCACTCACCGAGTTGAGGCTTCTACCGCAGGCCGACAGCGCCATCCTGCCCATTGCCTGTGCGGCGCGCGCCGGGAAGGCACGGACGCTCCGGCTGTCTTTTCTCGACGTGGGCCAAGGGGATTCCCTGGCAATTCAATTCCCGGACACCCGCGTCTGGGTCATCGACGCCGGCGGCCTCCGCGTGGATTCCTCCAAGCCTGAAGATGAAAGTCCCTTCGACATTGGCGAAGCCGTGGTTAGCCGGTTCCTGTGGTCGCGTTGGATTGTTGCCCTCGATCGTGCCGTCCTGACGCATCCGCATCAGGATCACGCCGGAGGCATGCCGGTTCTCCTGCAAAATTTCCCGACGGGCCGACTCGACTATGGCGATGCCGATAATGAACCAGTGCAGGCGCATGTTCTGGAAGCGGCGCGGAATGCACATGTGCCCATCCACCCGGTGCGGCGGGGAGAAGAGTATCATGTAGCAGGCGTGGTTGTGCGCACATTGAGTCCGGCGGGTGATCGGCCTGCCCGGTCCTTGAACGACGTTTCTGTGGTCCTGCAACTCGAGTTCGGGCATTTTTCCGCCATCTTGACAGGAGATATGGAGGGAACCGGCGAAGCTGCGGTTCTATCGAGCACACAGGAGTTGCACAGCCAGCTTCTGAAGGTCGCACATCATGGCAGCCGCAACGCGACCCTCGATCCGTTTCTTGATCGCGTCCGGCCTCGCTGGGCCGTGATTTCGGCAGGGCGGAGAAACCCATTCCAGAACCCGTCCCCGGAAACGCTGCTTCGTCTCCTGCACCATGGCGCAAGGTTGCTCCTCACGATGGATCAGGGCACAATCTTCTTCGAAACCGATGGAACCAGCTACACCTTGAGCAGCCACGCGCTGGGTATCCTGGAACAGGGTGTCCTGGACTCGAGACCATCGGCGGTCAGATGACCATCTGTCACTGCCCGGAATTTGGGGTCAGTAGCCCATGCGCCGGGGCGCGCCCGACGACGCATGAAAAGGCTAAGCTCCCTCCGTGAGGCGATCATCGCTATCGGGATCGGCATCGCAATCCCAATCGCTATCGGCTTTCGCAGACCGATACGACCGATTGCGATGGCGATTGCGATGCCGATCCCGACGCTCTTGGCTTTCAGATTTCGGGAACAGTCACCATAATCCCCAAACTCCCAGGACCAACACTGATGTGGAACATCTTCCAACAGTTTGGGGGTTATGGTGGCTGTCCCGAATGGCACTAAGACGAATGGTGCGGCTTTCTGCACATAACATCCGGCTGCACATGCCAGCTCCCACAGGGCCGGCTACTGGGGTTTCTTTCTTCTCTGGCTTTAGAAAAGCAAAGCGCACAAGCCTCCACGGTGAGTATCGAATAGAAATCTGGCACGGTGAGAACCAGTGTCTGTCGCTCTCGGACGAATTTAGCACCGACTGAGTAGAGATCATGTTCAGGTACGGCACGCTAACGAGGCGAACCTTGTTTGGGATCAATAAACGAAGAGAGGCCCTTCAGATCTCAAAAGCAAGGGTGATAATAAAAGTTTGTCTTGACATCTGATCTGTCATAGAAGTCTTGGCGGTAAGAATTCTTTCCGCTCGGCAAAGGATTTGCGGGTAAAAGGTTGTTGACAACCGTGCCGTCACTTGCCCATGATCGGCGCCGGAGGAACTTCCCGGTGTCGATCATGCTTCGTGAAATTGCCGAGCAGCCCGAAGCCCTTGATCGCACGCTCCGAGCCGAGCTGCCCAGGATCCTCCGCCTCGCCTCTTCCTTGAGAAGACGCGATCTGCGTCTGATCGTGCTTGTCGCTCGGGGGACATCCGACAACGCCGCGCTGTTCGGGCGCTATCTGCTCGAAATCAGCACCGGCATACCGGTCTCTCTGTCTGCGCCCTCGGTGCATACGCTTTACCGCCGAAAACTGAGGCTTCGCGACGCCTTGGTGATCGGCATCAGTCAGTCAGGCGAGGGAGCCGATATCAACCTTGTCCTCGAGAGCTGCAAGAAGAGCGGCGCCCATGTCGTGGCCATAACTAATCATAGCCGGTCCAGCATGGCCGGCATCGCGCACGAAACCTTCATCACTCGCGCCGGCGCCGAAAGAAGCGTCGCGGCGACAAAGACCTACACCTGCCAGCTCATGCTCCTCCACATGCTCGCCGACTGCCTGTGCGGCGGTGATTGCAATCCTCTTTATCGCATCCCCGATTATGCGCGGACTTCTTTGGGGCTGGCGCCGCGGATCGAGTCGATCATTGAACGGTATCGATTCATGGACCACTGCGCCGTGGTCGGCCGCGGTTTAAATTATGCCAATGCCTGCGAGCTCTCGATCAAGCTCATGGAAACCTGTTATGTCATGGCGGAACGTTTCTCAGCCGCCGATTTTTGGCATGGCCCCATTGCCATGGTACAACGGGATTTTCCGGTAATCCTGTTCGCGCCACCCGGAAAGGTCTTTCGGGATATGCATTCGATGCTCTCCCGGCTGAGGGAGCTCCAGGCTGATACGCTCGTCATTTCGAGCGAAAGAAGCGCACTGAAGCGCGCCAGTTGCGCGATCGAAATGCCGGCTCGAATTCCGGACCTCTACTCCACCATCCCCTACATTATTCCCGGTCAAATTTTCGCCGAGAAACTGTCGCTCCTGAAAGGCCTCAGCCCCGATCGCCCTCGTAGCCTGACCAAGGTGACTAAAACCCTCTGATTGATTTTGGATTTTGGATTTGAAAACCATGCAGCACTGCAACAATCCGAAATCCGAAATCCAAATTCACGCCTCGGCCGGCGGGGCCGCGCTGGGTGGAGCAGCGGGATGGCCCGCCCTGTCAAAGCCACCCAGTCCCCTGCAGTTCTGGCATTTGCCGCTCCCATGCGGAAAGCAGGAGGTGCACTGCTTTCCCTTTTGAAGAGCCAGCCTCCCGGTCCCATGGCACACATGGCAGGTGCCGGTACCTTTACAATGCGAGCATTTCTTATAGTCTTCTGTCACGGAATTAACCCTTCTTTCCTTCGCTCCCCGGTCTGCCATCCTGGCAGCGAGGACAATAGTAGGTACTGCGATTCGCCTGCCGCATGCGAACAATGGTCGCGCTGCAGCGCCGGCATCGTTCTCCCTCTCTCTGAAAGACGTGCAGGAAATCCTGATGCGCCCCCGGTTCCCCATCCGCATCGATGAAGTCGGAAAAGCTGGTGCCGCGATTTTGGATGGCAGTCCGGAGAACGGCGCGGATGGCGCGAGTCAGGGCAGCCGCCTCCCTCCTGGTAAGAGTATGACAGCGCCGTGCCGGGTGCACGCGGGCGCGGAACATCGCCTCACAAACGTAGATGTTTCCCAGACCGGCGATCTTGCGCTGGTCGAGAAGAAACGATTTGATCTCCCTCCGGCTCTGCGCGAGCGCCTCGACGAGCCAGTTCGCAGCGAATCCCGGGCTCAAAGGATCTTTCCCCAAGAGTCGCACTTCGGGAAGAGCATCCAGCCTGGAAATCCCGTAGACGTCCATTAGCCCGAAACGGCGCGGGTCGCAGAACTGCAGCTCCCCTCCATCGGTGAATCGGATCGCAGCATGGGTGTGCCTGGGACGTGCAGCAGGGTGGGGCAGATAATGGAGCCTTCCCGACATTCCCAAATGGATCAGCCAAAAGGCGTGCGGCTCCATCTCCAGGATTAGGTACTTACCCCGGCGGTGAATCGATCGAATCGTCCCTCCCTGGAGCCGGGACGCAAGATCGCCAGGCATGGGCCTGCGCAAGGCCTTGCCGGAGAGGCAAACCTCGGCGATGCATTTGCCGACGATCCTCTGGCGAAGCTTGCGAGCGATCGTCTCTACCTCAGGCAATTCAGGCATGTCACATCAGCAGGATGGCCGCGGCGGCAAGACATCCATGAAAGAGGAAACCGAAAAGACCGCCCTACCCAGCCCCGGCTCACCATACCCAGGGGGAGTGGGAAGTCCATACTTTGCATGCGTGTCACGATAGACGCGTAGAAGGCGGACGTGATACTCGAGCGGGGCGCCTTGCTGATCCCTTCCCAGCACACTGAGCGGCTCCGGGCACCAGGTGGTAAACCGCGGTGAGATGCCGTGACTCATGAAAAAATCGAGGCCTTCCTGCGTCGAAGCGACCGCCTCCTCCACCGTCGCAAAACCGGAGGGCCCGGCCATCTCGACCCCGGCTACGAAATTCGGAATCACGTGGGCGGGCGGAAATACAGTGGCCGCATCCAGAATTCGGCGAATCCACTCCTCCCGGCCGATATACCGGGCCTTGCCTGCACACAGCGTCTCGAAGAGATCCTTGTCCCATGCCTCGTAGTTCGGATGATAGATCTGCACTCCGGCGTCACGAAGCCTCTGAACTTCATCCTTTGGCAACGCTTGGACAACAATCTTGCTGATCCAACGGCCGGGAAACCGCCTTTCGATGGCTTCCGGATAGCGCAAATAGAAGTCGGCCTCGGATACCCCATCCAGCGTCGACGTGACGCTCCCACCCGTCACCGTATAGGCTTTGCTGTCGCTGTCGCCGGCGGCAATGATCTCCAACGCTTCCATGACTTCTGCGACCGATTTCACCGAAGTGTATGGCCGGCCCGATTCTTTCTGCTGTCGGTAGTTTTCATTGATATCGCAGAAGCGGCACTCCTCCTGGGCTCCGAAGTATTGGCACAGCCGGAAGACGGCAAGGTACAGGAGATATCCCCACTCGATCGTGGGCGCGATATCCGTGATTGGCTTGCCGTTGCTTAGCGTATGCGCATAGCAGGCTGGGGATGGCTGCAACTCGACGCACGCAACGCTGTGCCCATCGATTCTGAGCATCAAGGCGCCTGCCTCGGATTCGACCCGATAGGGGGAGGCAGGGTTCAGGCGCACCGAGACGATCACCGGTTTGAAGTCGAAGGCGCCACCGGCCAGGCGCACTTCCTCGGGGGCCCTGGCGTTCTCACCCTGGTTCATTCCCGAAATCGGCACCAAATCAAAGGAGCAGATGAAGTAGGCCTTGCGTTTGTAGTTGGCGGCCACTTCCAGCGCCTCGGAAGACCAAGCCATCCCTCGCCGGAGCAGGTCTTCCTTGAAGATCGCCTCGATCGGCACGTCAATATAGCGTTGGGCCAGGTGCTCGACCAATTCCAGCGCCGGCATCTGACCTTCAATCGTCTGTCGCATTCAGATAATCTACCACAAACGCGGCCCCACAGCCGAAACGAGGACAAGACTGCGATTCAGACAAAGGAAATCATAGATCGTGCCTCCGCCTGCAGCGGCAAGGATTAGAATGTAATCCTGGAATGTAACTCATTACGGAGAAACCATGGAGAGGGGATCGGATCGCCGCGCAACTTCACGCTTTTCCAAGCGGGTCGAGAACTATGTCCGTTTCCGGCCAGGTTATCCGGATGAAATCCTGGCCTGCCTTGCCAAGGAAGCAGGACTTACCGCGGCCTGCACGATCGCAGACATCGGTTCCGGAACCGGCATGCTCGCGAAAAAATTCCTGTTGCATGGAAACACCGTGTACGGTGTCGAGCCCAATGATGAAATGCGCGCGGCAGCCGAGAGACTGCTTCAGGGATACTCCGGGTTCCACAGCCTTAAGGGAACCGCCGAAGGAACCACCCTGTCCACAGGCTCGATCGACCTGATCGTTGCCGGACAGGCTTTTCACTGGTTCGATCCCGACCAGGCCCGCGCCGAATTCATCAGGATTCTGAGGCCCGGAGGACGGGTTGCTCTCATGTGGAACACTCGGAAGACAGATACGACTCTTTTCCTGAGGGAATACGAGCGGCTGCTTCAAATCTTTTCGATCGACTATGCGCGGGTTGATCACCGCAATATCACGGAAGAGATATTGGGCCGCTTCTTCCACGGCTTCCAGAAGCGGGTTTTCCCCAACATGCAGCAATTCGACTTTGAAGGACTGGCAGGCAGGCTTCATTCCTCCTCGTATGCGCCCCTGCCGGATCACCCAAACTTCGAGCCCATGATGAGTGAGTTGCGGCGGATCTTCCGTGAACACGAGATCGGCGGCATGGTCAGATTCGATTACGAAACCGAGCTATATTTCGGGCAGCTGTAAAGCAAGCACGTCCGAGAATCAGGAGGGGCCGCATTCCAGATGTCGGGGGAAAGTGACTCCTATTTTTTGAGGATGCTGATAAATGTCGTTCGATTGAAGTACAGCTGCGACGGCGGGGGAGAGGCGTGCGGGCAAAAATAACTTGGCATTTTGTTGCTGGCTCTCAGGCATTGGAATCGTTGATTGTCGTGAAGCCAGATACAGTCGTTCGATGGCATCGGAAAGGATTTGCGCTGCATTGGACGCCGCTGGTCGAGAGAAAAGCACATCAGGCGACCGAGGACTGGGAAGGCGATCAGGGATTTGAACCGGAAAATTGCGGCGGCGAATCCGCTTTGGTGAAGTCCTCGGTTACACGGGGAACTGCTGAAACGCGGCATTCATATCTCGGAGCTTTGTGGTACACTACCCCGCCTAACTGAGTTCATTGCGCCGCGATCATTGTATTATCTGGATCCTACCCCGCAGACATCGAGATAGGTTCGTCCACGAACGGGTTAGGGTTTCTACAGGTGCTTCAAGACTTCCTGCTGGGGCGTTGACTCACCATCTTGAGGTGGAGAAACTGATCCATGAAATGGGCCGGTACAATTACATTGCTGTTGGCGTTGGCATGGGGCGCGGACCAGATGTCCGCGGCTCCGGGAACAACTTCGCTTCATGGGACTCTGCACGACTCGACGGGAAGACCGCTGGCTGAGGCAATAGTGGAGTTGCGTTCCGCCGAAATGCGCACTACCGAAGCGCCGCTTCTGCGTGCAAAGACCGATCCACGCGGTAACTTCGAGTTTGGCCAACTGCCCCCGGGACGCTACGCCATCTCGGTCCGTCCGGCCGGCCAGGGCGCCTCTGCAACGACGGAGTTGACGATTGAAGGCGACGATCGCGTGTTGGTTCTTTCGCTCTCGGCCGGGAATGGGGGATGGGACCTACAGGTCCAGAAAAATGGCACCGCGGCGGCGGGCCAGGCGCAGGCTACGGGCAAAGAAAATTTGGGAAGCCAACAAGTTGCGGGCCTTCCGCTGGAGCAACGGGATTCCACGAACCTGTTGCTCTTGGCCGCCGGCACGCAAACCACGACTGGAACGGGCGCAAACTTCACTCAGCAGTACTCAATCCACGGACAGAGAGGGACAACTGCCGTGTTCGCGCTGGATGGCGCAGATGCGACCGATCCGGAAAACGGGGGCGCCACGATCTCCGATTTCAACGTCGATGCCATCCTGAGGATCGAGAATCTGTCGGGTGTGTTGCCCGCTTCGATTGGCGAGGGTGCTGCCGGCTATATCAACGTGATCAGCAAGCCAGGAAGTAATCAAGTACATGGCAATCTTTATGAGTTCCTGCGCAACTCCATTTTCGATGCTCGCAACTACTTCGATCCCGCACCCTCGGTGATCTCGCGTCGCATCCCTACTTTTATCCGCAATGAATTCGGAGGGACCAACGGCGGTCCCGTGGTTATCCCGGGCCTATACAACGGCCGCGATCGAACTTTCTATTTTGCCGAGTATCAGGGTTTGCGGCAGGTGCTGGGCACCACGCAGGTCCTTTCGGTGCCGACCAAGGCAGAGAGGTCCGGACTGGATACCACCGCTTTCGCCGGTGATACCTTGCGTGTGCCTCTCAATTCGCAAGTCCAGCAATTGCTCAGCATCTACCCGGTTCCCAACAATCCCGGCGGAACCTACGGCCCGCGGACTTACACTGCTGCTTCGAATGTGTATACCACCAATGATCAGTTCTCCGTGCGCATTGATCACCGTATTTCAGCGAAGGAGGAAATGACGGTCCGCTATACCATGGAGAATATTGTCGGGCCCACCACCAATCCCAGCCAAACCGCGATTAATCCAAGCTACGCCCAGCTCTTTACCGAGGGCTATCGCAGCGTGGCGCTGCATTATGTTCGAGTTCCCTCATCCACGGTGACCATGGTAAGCACGCTGGGTTTTATCCGCAGCACGCCGCAGTATGCGTCGCTTAATCAAACCCAACCGGGATTGACCTTCGCCAATAAGCTGTTTGAGGCAATCAATTCCCAGGCCGGAGGCTTCCGCGGTTTAACGGGAAATCGGCTGCAACTGCGACAGACGCTGGCCAAGATTCACGGGGCCCATTCTCTTGAGATTGGCGCCGAAGTTCGATTCGACCGAAATGCTGAGATCAACTCCATGAACGGCAATGGCACCTACACGTTTGGGGGTGGGCCGGCATATGCTCAGGTCAGTATTGAGTCCGCCAGTGGACAACACAACATAAATCCGGGGGATCTGTTGCCTGACACCCTGAGCGCCTTCCTGACGGGAACGTCATCTTCCTATACCAGGACGATCGGTGGCCAAGGCTTCTCCCAGGACAATCATGTTGCCATGAACTCTATCAGCCGCGATGCCTACAACTTCTACTTCCTCGACAATTGGCACGCCACTCCCCACCTGCTGGTCGCTTATGGTCTGCGCTATGAAGTGAATTCGCCGATGCGAGTAGGCGATAACCGTGCGCAGGCCGCGCTCTTCTTCGCCCCGGACGGAACCAAGCTGTATTACCCCACGCCGGGCGCTACGCAACAGTGGGTGGTCAATCCAGATCCTCTCTGGAATATGGACTGGAACGGCTGGGGACCACGATTGAGCTTGTCTTGGCAAGCCCGCGCAAGGACCCTGGTGCGCGCGGCAGCGGGCATAACAACTCTGCTACAATATCCTTGGCCCAATGTCAGCGTCACCAATCACTTCCCCTATGCCGTGACCATCTCGCCTTCGGCCCGACCCGGTTCTCCCATTCCTTTTGATAATTCAGTTGCCCCCTTGATGCCGCCTGGGATCTATACGCCGCAAGGAGCTCTGATTGATCCAGGGAAATCCAGCCAATGGCTGGGGAATACGCCCGTTGATGTGACCCGGTTTGAGCAGGAACTCGCAGCCTTGTTGCCGGGAAATGCAATCCGGCCTGTACAGGGAAATAGCACTGCGCAGAATCTCCGTAATGGCTACCTGAACACCTACACGGTGGGGGTTCAGCAGGAGATCTTCGGCCTCAATGTGAGCGCCTCTTATATCGGGCTGGCAGGAGTCCACCTGCAGGGTATGAGTTTTCCCAACAACTACGCCGGAGCATCGCCGGGATTCGCCCCGTTCACTCTGTTCAATGCAGCCGGTCAGATCATCGGCGGCTTCAGTCAGGAATCGCTGTATGACAATTCGGTGCACTCCTCGTACCACGCGGGCGAGCTGGTCATTCGCAGACCTCCCACGGAGCGGGGCGTAGGCTTCAGCCTCAGCTATACCTTCGCCAAGAGCATGGACAATGCCGGCGGATTCGGTGGCGGCGGCGGCGGGGGGCGCCAGAATCCCCAGGATAGTGCTTCAGAGAGAGCGCGCTCCTCCATCCCTGGTCCCCACAGCCTGTCCTTCAATGTTTCGGCCAAACTGCCCTTCGATCGCTGGATCAATCATGGCTTCCTCCATCGTTTAGTCTCGGGATGGCAGATCATGGGGATCGGCCAACTTCGTAGCGGTATGCCTTTCACAGTAGTTACCGGGATCCAGCAGACCGGCTATGGAACAAGCGGCGCGGACCGTCCTGACCAGATCGGAACGCCGGTACTATCAACCAGCCGACCTGTCAGACAGGATTATTTTGGGATGGGAGCCGCCAACGCTGCTTACTTTTATATTCCGATCAACGTGCCGAACGGCACCGGCCCGTATCGCGGACGGTTTGGGACCTTGGGCAGAAACACCCTCAACGGTCCTCCCCTGCATAACTTCGATATCGCACTTTCGAAGGAGTTTGACCTCGCCAAGAAACTCAAACTTCAATCGCGAGCCGAATTTTACAATGTGTTCAACATCGTGAATTTCAATACGCCGAACAACGTGCTGACCGGATCAGGGTTCGGGATGATTACTTCCACCGCCTCAAATTCACGACAGGTGCAGTTCTCGGTCAAGCTGGTGTACTAGGAGCCCGACGTAGGAATCGAATGCTCATGGAAGCTCAAAGCCTTCCTTGAGCACGGTTCCGTTCAGGGTTTGATCCTATGCGAGGTTTCGTAGCGAGGCGGCGCAGGCGTGAAAATGGTGACGCAAACCTATTTCGCGCTCCCCGAATCCACGAAACAGGTTTGCGTCCCCATTTTCCCCGTCCCCATTTTCCCCCTTTTGAATCGGGTGCCGCTGCCGCCGCCCAATACCGTGGATCAGATTTTCGTGCTCGATGTGCAGAGTAAACAAATCGAGCAACTGACCACGGACGGCCTCAACCATGCGGCGCGCAGTTGGTCGCCGGATAATCTTTCAATCGTCTGCATCGCCGTGTATCCGCGAACATGGGCCGAATATCGCGCACCTCGTGCGGAGCTTTACGCGATTGATGTCGCGACTAGACAGCGCAGGCCGCTTGCCTCACCTTACTTTCCGGTTGGGTCATCGTTCCCCAGCGGAGTAAACGGCGGGCCTCTCTGGTCGCCGGACGGCGCTCGGATTGCTTACCTTGCCCCCACTGCCTCGTATGGTCACAACACTGTATTTGTCGTGCCCGCTGGCGGTGGCGCACTAGTTGACGCCGGGCGAGGCGAACCGTCGGCTCGTGAGCGCTTCTCCAGCGGGCGCGATTGCCTGGCAGCAGAGCGACGGCAAGAGTCAGGGCGTGATCTGGGTCAAACCATCGCGCGAGGGTGAAGCCTATCAATTGCTCGAGCTCAATCCGCAAATCAAAGACTGGAAGCTCGGCGAGCAGGGAGTGGTGCCATGGCGCAGTAAAGACGGCGAGCAATTGTGGGGCATCTTGATCAAGCCTGTGGATTATCAGCCGGCGCGAAAGTATCCGCTAATCGTAGATCCTTATGGCAGTCCGGTGGCGATCAGTGATTTCAAAGGCGTCTCCCTGCTCGCCAATCAAGCTCATGCCATGCGCGGCTATGCCGTATTCTTTCCGGCTTCGCGTTCGTTTTTCGGCTTCACTCAGCACTTCAAGAACACGGCATTTGCGCAGTCCGCCCAAGGGGCTGCTGCCGGTGAGGCATTAGTCGAAGACGTGCTTTCAGGTGTTGATGAACTGATTGCGCGCGGCTTGGTTGATCCTCAGCGCCTGGGGCTTTACAGCTTCAGCACCGGAGCGAGCGCGATCAATTATCTGCTCACGCGCACGACGCGATTTAAGGTCGCCGTTTCAGCCGCAGGGGTCTCTGATTGGGTCCACTACTTTTTGCTCAGAGATGTGGACGACTGGACGATACCCGATATGCTGAATGGCCACACCCCATTCGATGATCTTCAAACATATCTCAGCTTATCTCCGATCTACCATCTGGACAGAGTTGTTACTCCACTGATGCTGGTAGTAGGCGATAAAGATCAGCGGCTGCTCGACAACATCTATATGTTTGACGGGCTGCGCAGGCTAGGGCGCGAGGTGACGCTCGTTCGCTACCCTGGAGAGGGACATGGCATCGCATCTAGTTCGGCAATCAAAGACTACTGGAACAGAGTCAACGAGTTTTTTGATAAGTACCTCAAGCCCGATCAAAGCTTACAAAAGTAAAGAGGCAGTTCGTACGAACATCGGACCCGAACCTTGTATTGGCTTCTGTTGCTGGCGGCTGCTGGACTCTTTATCAGCTACCTCGTCACTGCATCGCCTGCTTCGAGTCAGAACACGAGCAGAACTGTTTTGCTCAACTGGCTTGATAGCGCTGCTCCATCGGCGAGTCAGGGCGTGAGCTTCGGTGTCCCCTGGCCGAAAGGCGCGCTGCAAAAGAACGCTTCGCTTTCGCTCAGAACCTCGGACGGAAAAAGCATGCCGGTGCAAACGTGGCCGCTGGCATATTGGCCCGATGGTTCGCTCAAGTGGACGGGGCATGCGCTCAGCGCCAGCTCGTCACTCGTCGGCTCTTGGACGTTGTCGCCAGGAAATCCAGCGGCGCAGCAAACGGCGGTTCGCGCAATCCAGAATGCAAGCGGCATCGAGATTGATGCTGGTGCAATGCAGTGCCGCATCCCGCGCGAAGGGGCTGCTTTCATCGAGTCGCTAAAGATCAGCAACCGCGAAGTGGCAAACAACGAGCATTTGGTTGTTATCCGTGAAGATCGGTCGGGCTACGAAACAAACGGCGTGTTGCGCGAAGAGAAATTCGCTAGCCAAATCAAAGCCGTCACGCTCGAACAATCCCGCCCGGTGCGCGCCGTGGTGAAAATCAAAGGTGTTCACAAAGCGGCAAACGATCATCGAGGATGGCTGCCATTCACGGTGCGGCTCTACTTCTTTGCCGGACTTGATTCAGTGCGGATGGTTCACTCGTTCGTTTTCGATGGCGATCAGGAGAAAGACTTCATTCGCGGGCTGGGCGTACGATTTGCTGTCCCAATGCGCGAGCAGTTTCATAATCGCCATAGCCCGTCCGAGAGTCACCCTTATTTTTTTGCGATCACATCCACTTCACTGTAGAAGGTATTGCCGTAGTCGTCGTCGGCCTCGTTGGCGACGCAATTGAAGAGCAGATAGCGATATCTGCCCAAGCTGCCGCTGGCGTCGGTGATGCTCACGCCGTACTGCCCGCCACCGTCGCCCTGCCTCGGCCGGGTATCGACAACGGCGATGAGCTTCCACCCGCAGGCGGTGGGATCGACACTGCTTTTAGGGGCAGCGTCAAATTTCGGGTCGGCCCCGTCACTGGCATAAAGCTTATACACCTGAGGTCCGCGCGTGTTGGGGTGCCAGGAATAGGTGTTGACTTGGGCAATCTCAAGCGCGCTTCCCAGATCCATGCTGAATCGCCCCCCCATGGTTCCGGCGTTAAAAAAGAAATTGGCGGCCGGCTGGTCCTCGTCAGTCGGCAGCAGGCCATCGGTGAGGGCGCTCAGGTCCGCGCCGTTGGGGTCCATCTCACCGTCGACGAGCGTCAGTTTCGCCTTGGTGGCCGCATCGTCTTTGGCGGGCCCGGGCACATCTTTGAATCTGAAGTCCTTGTTCGCCGCGGCGTTGCTGTTGTAATCGACCGTGACCTTCACCTGGGCGTACGAAGCCGCCGTCAGGCCCAATAAAAACATCAGGAATGCCAAACTGATCATATTCCGTTTCACAGAGATCTCCCCCCAAGCAGCAAAAGCACGAACCTGCAATTCAGATAGTACAACCAAAGTTTAGCACTAAGATAAGACGCAAAGACTCTAAGACACCAAGAAATCAGGGAATAAGATTCTTGGCGCCTTGGAGTCTTGGAGTCCTGGCGGTAAGAATCCTTTCTGCGTGGCGAAGGATTTGCTGATGTATTTGGGTCCGGGCCTACGTAGGGCACGCCTGAGATCCTAGCCCCTCACGAGCGGTTTGTACTTGATACGGTGGGGCTGATCCGCAAGAGCGCCCAGGCGCCGCTTGCGGTCAGCTTCGTAATCCTGATAATTGCCCTCGAACCAGACGGCCTTCGAATCGCCTTCGAAGGCGAGGATGTGGGTTGCGATTCGGTCCAGAAACCACCGATCATGGCTGATCACGACGGCGCAGCCGGCGAAGGAGAGCAGGGCATCTTCAAGCGAGCGCAGCGTGTCGACGTCCAGGTCGTTGGTGGGCTCGTCGAGCAGGAGCAGGTTGCCGCCGCTCTTGAGCACTTTCGCGAGGTGGACGCGGTTCCGTTCTCCTCCGGACAGGTCTTTCACGCGTTTCTGCTGATCCGATCCCTTAAAATTGAAGGCTGCAGCGTAAGATCTCGCGGGAACCTCGCGCTTGCCGAGCAGGACCACATCCCGGCCGTCGCTGATTTCCTCCCAGACCTGGCGTTCGCCCTTCAATGTATCGCGACTCTGATCCACGTAGGCGACCTTGACCGTTTCTCCGATCCTCAACGTACCTCCGTCCGGCTTCTCCTCCCCGACAATCATGCGGAAAAGCGTGGTCTTGCCGGCGCCGTTTGCGCCGATCACGCCCACTATGCCCCCCGGCGGCAACTTGAACGAGAGGTCCTCGATCAGCAACCGATCACCATAACCCTTGCGCAGATTCATTGCTTCAACTACCAGATCTCCAAGCCTTGGCCCCGATGGGATGTGCAGGTCGGTAGCCTGAACGCGCTTCTCCGCCTCGAGTTCGTCGGCAAGCAATTGTTCGTATGCGGTCAGACGGGCTTTTCCTTTCGCCTGTCGGGCGCGAGGCGACATGTGCACCCACTCCAATTCACGCTGAAGCGTGCGGCGCCGCGCGGATTCCTGTTTCTCCTCAAGCGCGAGGCGAGCCTGCTTCTGATCGAGCCAGGAGGAGTAGTTGCCCTCCCAAGGTATACCTTCGCCGCGGTCCAGCTCGAGAATCCAGCCGGCGACGTTGTCGAGGAAATACCGGTCGTGAGTGATGGCAACCACGGCGCCCGGATAATCTTTCAGGAAGCGTTCCAGCCATGCGACCGACTCGGCGTCCAGGTGATTGGTGGGCTCGTCGAGGAGCAGCAAATCGGGCCGCTCAAGAAGCAGGCGACAGAGCGCGACCCGCCGGCGCTCGCCACCGGAGAGCTTGGTTACATCGGCATTGCCCGGAGGAAGGCGCAGCGCGTCCATGGCGATTTCGAGCGTCCGGTCCAGTTCCCAGGCGTTGCAGGCGTCGATGGCATCCTGGACCCGCGCCTGATCAGCGAGG
>JBEKYG010000007.1:0-21651 GCA_049511215.1 Acidobacteriota bacterium
GCCCATAATTCGAGAGGCTGGTCGATAACGACCTGGGCGTCGGAGCGTTCCGGCAGGAAGAGGCGCAGTCCCAGCATCTGCTGGGTGACGCCGGCCGGGAAATTGAGCTGAGAAAGCCGTGCCTGGCTGGTCGGATCGACAAAGCTGTAACTGATCTGATGAGGCAGATTGACCACCTTCAGCTGGAACTGCCGCACGTCGACAGACGAGCGCTCGAGCTTCAAGTCGAAGGTCACCTGCGCGCCCAGATCCGCTTCCTGGGAAACCTGCGTCGCGGAGATGTTCACGACATTCTCCGTCTCGGCCTGCTCCAGCTGGACCACGTTCTCCTGGTTCTGCCCTTTGTATGTCGATGCGACCACTACACTGTTCACATCCCGCAGCAGCTGAAACTCCATGCTCTTTGATTCGCCGTATTTCAACTCCGGAATATGCACCTCGTAGGGGAGCGCGATGGTGGTGCCGCGCGCCGCCGTTTCCGCCGTGGCGCCGGAAGCCGGCACGTCTCCCGTCGCCCGCAGCGAAATAAAGATGTCACGCACGTCGCGGGTGCGGAGAGAGTCGGGAATCGGCTCGGCGCCCTCAAAGTTGTTGAGCAGCTTGAACTGTGAGTCGTCGAAGGTGGGCGTCAGGTTTTCCACGGTCAGGCTGACAAATTTGCGGCCGTCTTTGCTCTGGTGCTTTACGGCTTGCTTCACGGTGAGGCGAGCCTGGAGATTCAGCAGCGTCAGTACCGCTTCCTGGTAGTTCAGCTGTGCCGTGTCGACTGTGGTTTGGGCACGGTCAAGATCCGTCTGCGGGACCAGACCCAGCTTGAACAGTTCCTGCGTGCGCTGGAGCGCCGCGCGCGCCGAGGCCAGATCGATCTGCCGCCGGCGCACATCGAGAAACCGCCGCTGCTCATCCGGGATTGCACTTTGCTGAGCTGGCGCCGCCACGGCCGGCCACCAGCGCGGCAACGATGTCAGAACGCACAAGCACTCCACCACGACCGCTAACCACAGCTTCTTCATATTTCAGTCTAATGCAAATGCCGTGCCAACTGAGCGCACTCGCCCAATTCGTTGATATATGCGGCAAAAGGAATGCTTGGCAGGGAAGGGGTTGCTGAGGTTTTGTCTGGATTTGTGGTCCTGATTACCCACCTCGGGTAGTCGGATACCCAGACAGCAGCTGCTCGTTCGAAGTTCCGGCTCACTATTCGTGTCATCCATACTACCTACCCGCAGATTCTTTGGCAGACGGAAAGGATTTCTTATCGCCGAGACCAGAAGTTTTGATCTTTACTTAAATTCGAAATTCGAGATTCGAGATTCGAGATTTTAGAATTTCGAATTTCGAATCTCGAATCGCCGATTTCTTGGCGTTAGATTTTGGTTGCGGCTGTGCCGCCCATGTTATTCGTGGCAATGTTTTTTCCCACTATCTGAACCGCAGGTTGCGTAGTGGAGGACGATGGTGTCTAATTCTATTCAGGTAGACTGTCGCCTCCGCCTGCACGGCGCCACGAAGCCATGCAGTCGCGTCGGCAGTTTCGACGTCCGTTGGAAGATTGTGCCGTGAAAGGGCTCCCGCTCCGGGGGTAGCCGAAGATCGAATGACATGCAAACGAATTAACCCCGCTCCGCGTACGCAAGGAGGCAGACCCATGCGCGTGAAGGTATTTTGTCTGGCCGTGCTGTTGGCAATCGCGGCCGCCACCTTCGCCCGGCAGGCGACAGCTCCCAACCAGCAACCAACCGCGCCCAAAACGCAATTGACCGTCGGTGACGCAGCACCGGACTTCACCTTGACGGATAACAATCGTAACCAGGTGAAGCTGAGCGATTTCAAGGGCAAGAAAAATGTGGTGCTGGCTTTTTACGTGCTCGCTTTCACCAGCGGCTGAGAGAAAGAAATGAAGCAATATCAGTCTGATATTGCAAAATTCGAGGCTACCGACACGCAAATTCTCGGCATCAGCGTGGACAGCGGTCCCGCCAATGCCCACTGGGCCAAGGAACTCGGCGTAACTTTTCCCATACTCAGCGATTTCAAACGCACGGCCGCCAGAGACTACGGCATTTACAATGAAGCGCAAGGCTACGCCAATCGCGCCACCTTCGTGGTTGATAAGCAGGGTATCATTCGCCACATCGCGCAAGGCAACACCGCGATTGATCCGAGCGGCGCTTATGAGGTGTGCAGCGTATTTGACAGAAAGAAGTAAGTGTTGATCAGGGTAGGACTCCATTCCCCTGACCAGGTTGGAAGGCGCCGGAGTGAATAAAGCGAAAACCCGGCCTCTCATCGCGCCCTTCGAGGCACAGTAGAGGAGCTTTGTCCGTGCCGCCGAGGTTCATATGCTCCGACGCGAACGCCGCTGCTTTGTTATTGAACACCAGGTGGAAATCAGGAGATTGAGAAGCTTATCCGGCGTTATCCCTTGCTTAGCGGCCAATGAGGCGAGCTTGCGATGGCCGGCGGGCGAGAGCTTCTCTTGGGGGCGGTCCTCCTGGTCCGAAGCCCAGCGCAGGACCTTTCCTTCGATACAGAACCTGTCGGGATGCTCGCGCGCAACCTGGCGTTTGGCACTGTTCCAGGCGGCGTTGATGTCGCGGGTCTTGGACATCTGCCCAAGGAGACCGAGGTGCCGCACAACAACATCCTTCGAGGGAGCCGCCTCAGGTGGCAACTGCAGGAGTATCTCGACCATTGCCTTCGTGAGCTTTCCGGCCGAGACTCCGATGTCGAAGCCGGCACGACGAACCTGCGCGAAGTAGTCCCTCATCATCTTTCCTCCTAATCGTTCATAGTGTTTGACGTTTGCCGCAATTACACCCAGGGGTACCGGACAGTGCGGAGCACATCGATATACGTCTCCTCACTCCACGAAGCCGGCCGTCAGCTTCGATTTTCGCTCCTCCAGCGCGGCGATCTGCTTCTTCAACTGCTTCAGCTCCCGGTTGATGCGGGCCAGTTCCGTCTTTGCCTGCCGGTCTTTCAGATAGTCATCGCCATGCCTGTTTCTGACCAGCGCCTCGACCTGCCGCCGGAGCAGTCGCAGGAACGGATTCCCATACACCGAGTTGACGCGATACCCCTAATCTCTAAACAGCAGCCATGACGATCCACTCTTTCAACGTTCCAACCGGCAAGCCATGGTTTAGGATAATTCGCCGGGCTGCCGCGCTGCAATTGCATTTCCGGAAAATATTGAGACAAACGCACAGATGAAATAGGATGTTCCCACGAAGAGCGAGCGGCTTATGATCGCCTGCAGGTAGGAGAGCCAGCCTTGTTGCCCGAAAAACGAACGAGATTGGCGAGGATTGAGATGAAGAAGAAACACAGGAAGGGACACAAGTTACAGGGGCGATCACGTTTTCCCTGGGAATCGAGAAACAGGATGGTTAGCGGAGCTGCCGCGACGCCTTTCTCGCGGAGTTCAGCCGATGCGAATATCTCCTCCGCGGCCAATACTCTTGTGGAAAAAATTTCTCGCAGCGGACCCCACTATATCGAAAAGAACTTCGTGCGGATTATGCGGCAATGTTACGTATTGCGCAAAGAACCGGAGTTCCGCGATCTTGCTTTTGACGTCGATGAGACAGTCGAGGTCAGTCTGCGAGTAAGGGAAAAATACGAGAACCGAGTCCTTCAACTCAGACACGGGAGCAAAAGCGAACAGGCCCAGCTGCGCGATGAAATCCGAGCCGAGATCATTGAGGAACTCACCACGCCCGATTTTCGCAGGGACGTTCTGCGCCGGCTTGACCGCGCGATAGACCGATTGATGAAGACTTCGTCGGCTGACAAGCTGGAGCTGGCGCTGGTCCTCAAGACACTTCTGGAGAGCAAACAGGTGCCGTGGGGCTTGTGCGGCATGATGACCGATCTCTACTGCGCCACGATCGACCGGGCCGAGCAGTTGGCACGGGCTGAGGAAGAAGTCTTTGCAGAGTTTCGGCAGGCTTTCAAAGATGGCAAGGATATGGACGGACTGCAGGCAATCAGGGAGGACCCGGAGCGCCTTGCGGCGCTGGCCAGAAAACTCGAAGCCCAACCAGGGCTTAACGACCACCTGCAGCGCGAGACTGAAAAGAGGCTGCACGCATTTGAGCAGGCAGTGAGCCGCCGTGAAGTAGAACTTGACTTGTTTACGGACAAGGAGCTTCTGCGTCCCTATATTTATCTCAAGGAGTATGTCGACGAGCACAAAATCGATCTGGCGAAGGTGGACCAGGATAAAATGGCGGAGCAGTTCACGGAATCGATCAAACGGGCAATCCGGGAGATTATGACGCCGGAGCGTGTCGAAGAGATGAAACACTGCCTGGAGCAGACATCACAAACATGGCTGCGCGCGGGCAATCCCCACGGCGCCCTGCTCCAGATTGAACTCTCTTATCTGGAGACAGAGGACCCTTCCACAAATCCATTTTTGCAATCAGGCTTCTTAGGCCAACTGCAGCATTTTCAGAAACGGATGATAAGTGAGAGAGGGTGACAGACGGCTCTTTCCCCATTGGGTCACTTCACGGCGGCGAACATGAATTCCGCAAGTCCATGACGAGCAGCCAGACCCGAGGCCACTATCGCCGGCGTGAGAATATCTCTCTTGAAGGTCTCCCTTCAGCCTTCCTTCATGCCTGCAAAATTCCCGACATCCGTATGGCTGGCCTGGCACTGCCGCACGAGTATTCATTTGCGGGTGATGAGCAGGAGGCCGATAGTAATTCTGCAGTTGATGCGGTTCTTCCGGCACAAGGTACCCTTTCGGCAGCGGCGGCCTGCCAAAGCCCTCAAGTGAAGTCGCACAAGGACGGCAGTTGAAAATCCCTTAGTCCTCCGCCAGACTCCTGCCATGCCGAAGGAAATATGCGACTCATCCTACCTCTGCGACTGTGGTTATCGGGTGGATTTCTCTGAAAACACTGTCAGTGAACTCAAACAGAAGAGCAAGAGGAAGCGGCAATGGCTGATCGAAACATGCGATGACCGATCCAAGGAACACATCGTTGTCTTTGAGGGCGGGAAGATGGTGGATGTTCTCTGCCCGGATGCGAGGCCTAACAGCGCGATCCAGCGCGCGGATCCTTGCTAGTTTCGCCATGGCGAGGGCTTCCCTCGGATCCCGAAAACCATAGAAAGCGTTTTGCCAATAATGTCGGCGTCCGTCTGCCTCGTTCGGCGTCCAGAAAGACTTACCCGGGGCTCCCCCTGCTACTTGATTGCGTTCTTCTTCAGATCGCCTTTCAGGTGGGAGTCATACCAGTCGATGATCCGCTTGTGATAATCCTTCACTTCCTCAATGGTCACCGTCGGCATGCCGTGGCCGCCATCCATGTACTGCACCCACTCGACATCCTTGCCCAGGCGCCGCAGGGCGTAGTACATCTCCATCGCCTGCCGGGCGGGCACGTTCGTGTCCAGCTCGCCCGACATGAGGAGGAGCGGCGTTTTGATCCGATCGGCGAACATGATCGCCGAGTGCTGGATGTACTTTTGAGGTTGTTGCCAGAGGGTGGCGCCGATGCGGTCCTGGCTTTTTTCAGGCGCGTGGATATTGCGCACGCCGAGGCGCGGGCTGTCGGTGTAGAAGCTGACCATGTCGACTTTGCCGGAAATGTTGATGGCCGCTTTGAATCGATTGATCTGTGTGATCAGCAGATTGGTGGCATAGCCGCCGTAGCTTGTCCCCTGGACCCCGAGCCGTTCGGCATCGGCGATTCCCATGTCGATCAGCTTGTTCGCGGCGGCTGTGACGCCTTTGGCCCAGGCCTCCCCGGGGAACCCGATCTCGAGATTCACGGAGGGCTGCATAACCGCATATCCGTTCGAATTCAAGATGCTGACAGTGCCATTGAAGGTGTCATCAAAAAACTGCTCATAAATAAGGAAAATCGTCGGAACCTTCTGTCCCGCTGTGTAATCCACCGGATAGTACAGCACCCCGACCAGCTTCTTGCCATCGGCATCCAGGTATGGGATAAGCTCGGTTTTCCCGAGGCGCTTGGTCTTGAGCTGCGGATTGCTGTCTGCGAGCTTGCGGACATTCTTGAAGGCCGCGTCTGCCAGGAACAAATCCGCCGGGCGGTTGCCTTCGGCGCAGGCGAAAACAAAGGTGCTGCCGTCTTCCGAGAGCCGGAAGTCCGAATAAAGCCTCCCATCCTTGATCAGGTCTTCGAGCTTTTTGGAGGCCAGATTGTAGCGTGCCAGGCCGCGCTCCCATTTTGTGCGCGACGCAAAACTGAGGTACAGGTTTCCTCCTGCCGGATCCCAGTCGATTACCTGATAGCGTGTGGACAGGGGATCTTCCTCATCCATCGGGACGAACAACTCCTTCGCCCCGCTTGCCGCGTCCATCATCCAGAGTCCCTGCTTGCTCGAGACAACCAGCCGATCCCCCTTCGGGCTTACTTGAACGACGCTGAATGATTCTTTTTCCTTCGCCTTGTCGGCGTCGGTGACCGGCGGTTCAGCAGCAGGCGGTTCCTTTTCGGTCTTCTCCCCCTTGCCCGTCAACTGACGGGGTTCCTTGTCGTCGATTGAGGCAAAGAAAATGTCCCCTTTCTTCGCGTAGGCGTAGTAGCGGCTCTCCCGCGACCAGACGATCCTGAGGTCTTTCGTCGATTTGAGCACCGTGCGCGCCTGGCCGGCGTCCAGAGGCAGCAACTGGACCTGACTCTCCGTCCCGTTGATGACGTCATAGTCGGTCTTCTTGGTGATGTCCTCGAGGTACGTCAGGAATGTGCCGTCGTGTGCCAGGTCCGCTGAATTCAACCTCTTCTCCGGCAAAACCTCGCGGGTCTGGCCGGACGCAATGTTGTAAGCCACGACAGAGCGCAGCTGCGACACACGGCGCAGATCATCCCAGGCAAGAAACGGTTCCTTGCTGGAGTGGACCACGACCGGCCCCTTGGTTTCATATCGGAATTGTTCGGCCGCCTTCTTGCGCCACTCTTCGCCGCGGAGCGAAAAGAACAGCTGATCGCCCGTCGGGGCCCAATCCAATTCCGTGTTGTCGGCGAGAATCTTCCCGGCCGGCAGTGAAACGGGGAGGAGCTTTCCGGTTGTTCGCTCCCAGATCATCGGCTGATAAAGATCCCCCTTGAGCACGGTCAACGCCAGCTTGGTGCCATCGGGCGACCATTTCAGGCCTCGAACCTGCCGTTTGTCCGGGAACAATTTCTGGCTGCGGGCGCTCTGGGTGTCGAAGATCAGGACATCAGCCATGGAAGGAGCGATGTATGTGGGATCGCCGAAACGCGAGTTGTCGATGCCGATACGTTCCCGGAGCGTCGACGCCGTCGCCGCCAGCCAGCGGCCATCCTTGCTCAAATCCACCGCGCGCAGGGTTGCTACGTCGAGCATGTCATCCACGGTGAAGAGCGAGCCGGCGGGCGCCTGGCCCTGAGTCCCGGCCGTGCGGGCAGGTGATGCAGACAAGGTTGTGAGTATGAGCAGAAGCGTGATGGCGCCGCAGCGCCTGCGTTGTGGTAGCATAGTGTCACTCCTTTTCCGAGGTGCTTCCTTTCTCAAACAGGAACCACGAAGAACATGAGGCGGCATAGCCGCAACCAAAAGCTAACGCCAAGACGCAAAGACGCCAAGAAATCAAGGATTAATGCTCTTGGCGCCTTGGCGCCTTGGAGTCTTGGCGGTAAAAAATCCTTTCCGTCTGCCAAAGGATTTGCGGATAAGTAGTACAAAAGGCGAAATCGACTTTGTCTTTTCCGGGCGTTGGAGCCAAAAGCGAGAACTATCGGCCCGAACCATTGGTTTTCCTTGCGCGAATGGTGACTCTGTATTGATTTTCGGAGTTGAGGTTGATCAAGGCGACGAAGGCGCGGCCCTGGTAGAGCCCGATCGTTCCCGACTGCGACACCGTGGCTACTTGCCACCCGGCGGGCAGCAGGACCGTATTGCGAAGTCCGTGCACTGTGCGCTCGAACACCAGATCGCCGCCCTCCACCCTATAACCGGGATCGTTGAGGGTACCTGTGATTCTGATGTGGGCGCTCTGCTTGTCGTCTGTGATTGGAACATCCAGCTTGACGAAGGTTTCGGTTCCATTCCGCGCCGGCAAATACGCCTTTGCAATGTCGAGATCAATTACCTTCAGGTTTTGCAGCGGCAGGTAAGCAAGGGAATCCAGTCTTGCTCTATCGCCCTTCCGATAATCACTGTAGCTCTGATCGATCTTCATGCTGTGCATTTCGGGCTCGGCCAAGTCGTACAGTGTCTTGATGTCGTCGAAAAACATGTCCGCAGTTTGAAGCGGCGTGAAATTCGCGCTGGTCCGGCGCGCGTGAATTGTCACCGGGTTGCTTTGCCCGCTCGGGTTGGCGAACATCAGTTTCAACCGGCCGTCGTCGAGTGTAGTCAATTGGGCCGCAACATTGGATGAAATGAAGGAAAATCCCTTCGGCAGAATCACTCCCAGCCTGTAGCCGCTGAGGCTTCGGACCCATATGATGTCCTCGCCGTGCATCATGTAGGTACGGGGATCTTTATAGGTCTTGTAAATCAGGACGCGGCCGATTCCGCCTTCGGGAACCGGGCTCGGCAGGGTCGCGTGAATCGCGTGCTCATTGCCTTGCTGAAGGTATTGGAATTTCAGAGGCTTTCCGGTCCGTGGATCATGCACTTCGATATCCGAGCCTTCGCTGCCGCCGCGCGTCGCGTTGACCAACTCCGTCGCTCCGGGCCGGGTTTCTTCGGGGATATATCGAATCCGGAACTGCTCGGTGCCCGGGGCGAGTATCGCATACTCGGTATAGGGATCCTGGGTAAACAAACGCGTGAGCGGCGCGCTTGGTTGCAGGGAGCCATCGGGGTTGGTACCGCCAGGAAACGGATTACCCGACTGGCTGCTGCGCTCCTGGGCTTGTTGGCCCACGGGGGATTGCTGCATCGAGGGCTGCTGCGCCGCAATCCACGCTGGGATCAGGGTCACGACCAACGCGAGTGCAAACCAAGCGATCCTATTCGGTTTCATACCATACATAGGCAAGCCTCTTTAAATAACGGGGATTCGCCATATCTGGCCATTAACACGGGATATGGCCAGATCATAGCACAAAAAAAGCCGCGCACTTTGAACCACCGACGAATGCCGACGTGAAGCGTACCCATTTGTGCCTGGGATATGAAAAAACGGAAAAAACGGGGCCGGACCACGGCAAGTTGAATGATTTCCAAACGATGCCTCTCAGACATCCCCTTAAAACAGGGCTTGGGTGCGATTTGTGGCCCTGTTTTCTCGTTCTAAGGAATTTGCCCGGCGCCCGATCCACTCGGCGCCCATCAGAAAGTTGGCTGGACGAGTGATGGCGCGCAGCTCCTGCTGCGCACGGCGACGCGGAGGGCGGCGACAATCGTCGAAATCTCCGCGTTCCTCGCATTTTCCGTCGTTTGGAGAATCCGTGGCAGCAGACAACTATTTCACCATTTTCGCTGAGAGACATAACACCCCCTATTAGAAGCACGACCCGTATCGCCGCGCGGTACAAAATGGCAGCTTGTTTTTTCTAGCCACTGGGTGAGCGTCCCCATTTTCCCGTCTCCAGTTTCCTGGATTCGGGTCTCAAATCCTGAGATGTATTTACGCAAGGCGGCATGCCAGGTAAAGTGTAACCTTATGGGTAACTATTGCCGTATCTGCTGCCGCTATCGGGCGAATGAGAGTTTTTCCGGAAAGGGACATCGCATACACATCTGCAAGAGGTGCGGCCAGCTCCCCCGGGAAGTCCGGTTCCGCATTGAAACGCTGGATGAGATCTGGGGCTTTCTCGATCAGTCTAACATCTCGCCCAAGAACATCCGTCGCTTGGAGCTGCTTGCACAGCAGGATGACCCCGAGGTTCGCAAAACGGCATCGGTCGTCCTCGAGATCGGGAAAGCACATCCCGGGCGGCGGAAACGCTATCGGAGAATTCGAAGCGGTCATCCCGAGCTTTGGCAGAAAATGCTGGAGATAGGGATTGTGGAAGAGTGGGCTCCGGATGTGTTGTATGATTCGGCCGAAGAATGGAGTGAGGCGGCTGAAGATACTCTTGAACTCGAAGCGTCCGACTCGGCAACCGCGCGTGAAGCCAGATGCGACGAAAACATCGATGATGACATTCCGTTCTGATATCAATCCGGCGAGGACCATCCGTGCCGGGGCGCGGGGTCCCGATCAAGGTCGTGCCGCCGGTGGCGACGGCTTCCGGTGCCTCGGGAATTGGGCACTTTGTCCTTAGGTACTGAATGGAAAGGAGTGGCTCGCATGACAACTCAGACTTACGCCAATCACAGACGATATATTCTGATGTACCATGGGGTCTTGTTTGGTCTTCTCGTTCTGACGCTCATCGGTTCCCTGGTCAACCTTTACGAGTCGTTAGGAGATCACCAGCGCCTCTACAGCGCGTCATTGATCGTCGCGCTTGACGTCTGCGTCCTGTTACTGTTCTTTTTTTGCCGAATCTTCGCCCTGAAGGCGCAGGACCGTGCGATCCGCGCGGAAGAGAATCTGCGTCATTTCGTGCTGGCCGGCAAGGTACTCGATCCGGGACTGACCGTCCGCCAGATCATCGGACTCCGCTTTGCGTCGGACGACGAGTTTGTCGAACTCGCCCAGCGGGCGGCTCGAGAACGTCTGTCGGAAGACGCAATTAAGCGCGCGGTCCATAACTGGCGGCCTGATACTTATAGAGTTTAACCCGCATTTCTCACAAGGTTTCGTAGCGAGGCGGCGCAGACGGGCATGGATACAAGGCGCGCGACCGAGGGCCCCGCAGGCGTACTTGACAGTACGTCGAGGAGCCCGACAGAGCGCAACGCAGTAGACATACCTGGATCCGACGCCGCAGTAGAAACCTGGTGAGAAATGCGGGTTAAGACCGGGAGCGCCACCTGTTTTGCTGCTTGCAGATCGGCCCGGGGTGGTTCGATTCAATTCGCGGTAACTGTTTAGCCCCTTCAAAAGCAGCCACGGATTCCACGGATTACACGGATTCAAAAAGCCTAGTGATCGAGAAGTTTTTAGCAAATCCGTGGAATCCGTGGCGTTTTTGTTTTGATTTCTCCAGGAGTGACTCTCACTTCCGATTACACCCGGGATCATAGGTCTTCGGACCGCATAATGCAATCGCACATGAGCAAAAGTGCCGGAGGCATCTCCTGGATCCCGTCGCCGCCGTGACCAGGTATTGGGCATTGTGCGAATCAGACGGAGCTTAACTCTGCCAGGGTTAAGGCACCGAAGAGGCTCAGCCGGCCAGCCACCTCAACTACGGACTATTCGTATTTCAGAGCGACTGAGGGTTCGATCCTGGAGGCGCGCCGCGCCGGGATCAGGCAGGCCAGAATTGCCACTAAAATCAGCACTGCCGAGACTATTCCGAGAGTGGTCCCGTCCGTCGGCGTCACGCCGAACAAGAAGCTCTTGATGAAGCGAGTCAGCCACAGCGCGCCGGCGAGCCCAAGGCCCGCCCCGGCCAGCGCGATCCAGATCCCTTCACGGATCACCATGCCGAGCACGTCTCCCGCCTCCGCGCCCAGGGCCATGCGGATGCCGAATTCCTGGGTCCGCTGTTCGACGGAGTAATTGATCAGGCCATAGAGACCGACCGCCGCCATCAACACCGCCACAAATGCAAAAAAGCCGAACAGGCCGAGATAGAACCTCGGGGTTGCGATGTGCGGTTCAAAGAGGTCCTTCAAGGTTTCGATCTCGATCGGCATTTTCGGGTCGACGGCCCAGACTTCCCGCCTCAGGCTGGGTACGAGATTGCGCGGATCGCCTGCGGTGCGGACCACGAATGTCACATAGCTCATGATCCAGTCGGAGGCCGCCGGCACATAAACCTTGGGGCCGAACTGCGTCTGAAGCCCTCCATACCGGACGTTACCGGCTACCCCGATGACCTCGCGGGAAACCGTTTCTCCCGCCAGGGAAAGCCTCATCCCGATCGGGTCTGTGCCCGGATCGAGCTTTTGTGCCGCTTCCTGGCTGAGAATCGCCACCGGAGCCGCGCTCGGGACATCACGGTCCGAGAATGTGCGCCCACGAAGCATCGGAATCCCCATGGTCTGGAAATAGCCATCGGTCACTCCCACGGGTTCTATGGCGAACCAATGACCTTGGTCCGAAGCGGCTCCTGATATTTTGGCCGAGGTAAATGCACCGGAACCATCAAGCGGAAAGATACTGGATGCAGCTGCTGCCTGAACCTGCGGCAGCGCCTGGAGGCGTCGCAGGAGTTCATCCACGAATTGAACGCGAGCAGGCACAGAGGATTTATGCGCTTCCGCTCCGGGAACCGTAACCCGAAAAGCAATCACGTTCTGCGGGTTGAAACCGAGTTCGACGTTCTGAAGTTTTACAAAACTGTTCATCATCAATCCCGCGCCCGCAAGCAGAACCAGTGCGAGCGCCATCTCGATGACCACCAGCGCGGCGCGTTTCCTGTTCGCGGTGCGGCGGGTAAGGGGCCCGACCCCTTGCTTGAGCGTCGGCGTGAGATCGGTTTGCGCTGCATGAAACGAGGGGAGCAGGCCGAACAGGAGGGCGGTCAGCACGGACGATCCGATGGCAAATAGCAGAACGGCCGGATCCAATCGCGCCGCGCTCGGCCCCGGAATGCCGGGGGCTTTCAAAGCGAGAAACAGGCGGACTTCCCAGTAGGCGAGGACAGTGCCGGCGACGCCTCCAAGAAGGGAGAGCAGCGCGCATTCCGTCAGCAAGTGCCGTACGATGCGGGTTCGCGAAGCGCCGAGAGCCGACCGCAGAGCCATCTCCCGGGAGCGGACGGAGGCTCGGGCCAGGAGCAGGCCCGCCACATTCACGCAGGCTACCAGCAAAACGAACAGTACCGCGCCGAACAGGGTCACCACCGTCGTTTTGCTCAGGGGGCTGACGGTGTCGGTCATAGCTCTGAGCCTTACGCCGAACATCTTGCGGTTTCTGTCCGATTGCCCGAGGCGGGCTTCCAGCCCATTCATGACTGCCTGTGCCTGCGCAGGCGAAACGCCCGGTTTGAGCCGTCCGACCACTGAAAATCCGCCGCCCGGC
This sequence comes from Acidobacteriota bacterium, assembly GCA_049511215.1. Classification (GTDB taxonomy): domain Bacteria; phylum Acidobacteriota; class UBA6911; order UBA6911; family UBA6911; genus JAFNAG01. The sequence continues at coordinate 13,046 of JBEKYG010000007.1, forward strand.
ATCGTGCTTGAGCGCAATGGATCTTCGTCGACCACCCACGGAACCCAGTACTTGACCTCAGCGCTGGGAAATCCCTTGCCTGCCGGCATCACTCCGATCACGCTGCAAGGTCGGTTGTTGATCAGAACATTTCTTCCGATAACGTTCTGAGCCCCCCCGAGACGACTCTGCCAGAAGCCATACCCCAGGATCACCACATTTGCTTTACCCGGGCGGTCGGCGCCGGCATCGAAGTCACGGCCCAAAAGCGGTTGAACCCCCGCCATGCGAAAGATGTTGGCAGTGGCTGTCATCCCGACGATGCGTTCGGGCTCTCCTTCATCGATCCACGCCACAGCTGTGTTCCGATACGCAGTTAATTCCTGAAATACGTCGCTCCTCTGCCGCCAATCGCTGAAGCTGACCAGCGAGGGGGCCCGCGTGTCCTGGTCCCGCTTCAGATTTATTGAACTTACATATACAACGCGCCCAGGGTCGGAAAAGGAATATTCCGGATAGAGCACGGCATGGACCACGCTGAAAATGGAGGTGGTCGACCCGATGCCGATGGCGAGCGTGAGCACGGCGGCAAACGTAAACGAGCGGCTCTTTGCCAGCATGCGCGCCGCGATGCGCACATCCTGGCAGATGTGGTCCCACCAGCCGAAGTGCCACACTTCCCGGGTCATTTCCCGGAACATGGCGACGTTGCCGAACTTGCGCTGTGCCGCATAATGCGCTTGTTCGGGCGCCATCCCGGACTCGATTCTCTCGTCGATCTCGATCTGCAGATGCGCCCGGATCTCCTCGTCGAGATCCTCATCGCCGGGCCGGCGGCCAAACCGGCTCCAGATCTCCCTGATTCTGCGAAGCAGGTTCATGGTCACTCCTGTTGCGGCGAAGCCTGTGCGATGCGCGCGATGGCCCGCACCAGCCGTTCCCATTTTGTGGTTTCCACCACGAGTTGCTTTCGCCCGCCAGCGGTGAGGCGATAGTATTTGGCCCGGCGATTGTTCTGCGAGACGCCCCAGGCCGAGGCAATCCATCCCCGGCGCAGCAACCGGTGCAGCGCGGGATAGAGCGAGCCGTGATCGACCTGCAGCACGTTCTCCGAAGTCTTCTCGATGGAAGTGGCGATCGCGTGTCCGTGCATCGGCCCGAAGAGCAGCGTCTGTAGAACAATCATGTCCAAGGTGCCCTGAAGCAAATCCTCCCGTTCCCGCTGTTTCTTGCGCGCGGTCGCTTCTGAATCCGCCATGCCGTTTCCCCTCAGGTTATCGGGCACCGCTGCCCTGATTGGTAGAATCTCTACTAGTAGTATTCGTAATATCGACCCGCTCAGGTAGAATGTCAACTAAAAAGCGCCAAACCAGGACCAGTTTTTACGGATTTTGGGGACAGTCACCACAATCCCCATACTCCCAGTGCTAAGATTGATTTGGGGATTGTGGTGACTGTCCCCAAAAGCGGGCAGTTTTGGCCAAGCGTTAGATTGTCTGCACCCCACGAAAAGTCGGGGCCGGTTTTTAGGCCGCGGCCTGGGCGGCGCGCGCGGCGCCGTGGCGGTTGAACCAGAGCCCTGCCGCGCCGAGGGCGAGGAAGATGAACGCCTGCACTGCGGTTCGGTATTGAATCGGTTGCGCGCTCACTCCTATTACCAGGAATATCAGCCCCAGCAGCCCGATGAGGACGTAGGCATGATTCATGGCCCGGGCCGCTCGCCGCCGGGTCTCGACCGTGTCCGTTCCGAATTTCCGGAAAAAGAGGATCAGTCCCAGCGTCGCGAAGATGTCCAGGACGGCAAAAAACAGCCAGAAGACGGTGCACCGGCTCGTGATCGCATCCGTGTGCAGCACCGGCTCGATCATGCGCGCATAGAGGAGGGCGCCCACATTCGACCCCAAGAGCGAGCCGAACACGCCATAGAGGAAAGCATATCCCATGTAGACTGCCTTGCGGTCCTGCGGCGCCACCAGGCCGATGAAGCTGTAATACTTGGGGTGGGCGGTCATCTCGCCGAGCGAAAATACGGCGATTCCGGCAACGAACACCCAGGGGTTGCGCGAGAGCGCCAGCAGCAGGAACCCGACCGCCCCCAGAGACATGCCGGTCACCATGGTGGGCAGCGCCTTGCGCTGGGTAACAATCCGGCTCACGAGCACCTGCAGCAGGATAATCGTGCCCGCATTAATGACGGTTACATGCTCGATGTCAAACTGGAAGGTCCAGTGGAGGCCGATGCCATGGAGCATGCTTGTGATTGCCGCGCTGACCGGCGCCCTGTCAATGACGTCCCGCAAATACCATAGAATCGTGCCGAAGTTCTGGAAGTACAGGATCCAGAACCCGGAATATACGACCACCATCAGCATGAAACGGGCGTCACCGAGCACCTCGGCCGCTCCGGTCAAGACTTCCCCCAGTTTCTTTGTGTTAACAGGCCGCGGCGGCTCCCGGAAGAGGAAAATGGCAGGAAACAACATGGCCGCGCAATAGGCTGCCGAGGCCGTGAATACATACTGCCAGGAAAAACCCTTGAAGACGCTCACGGCCAGAGGCGCCAGAAAAGCGCCGAGGTTGATCATCCAATAATAAATGCCGAAGCCGAGTCCGGAGGTGCGTTCATCGGTTGTCCGGGCGATGGTGCCTGAAATGACCGGCTTGAAGAGGCCGGATCCCGTGGCCATCACGAGCAGGGTGAGGAAGACGAGAGCATAGCTGGACATGTTGCCGGCCGCGAAATACCCGATCGCCAGCAGGGAGAAGGCAAACGTCAATATTCGCCGGTAGCCGTAGCGGTCGGCAAGCGCCCCACCCAGAATCGGCAGAATAAAGGTGAAGGCGTAGACGATCCCCTGGAGGAAACCCACGGACTGCGTGTTGAAGCCGAGGCCTCCCTCGGCCACGCTCAATGTCAGATAGCCACCCAGAATGGAGTTCAGCCCATAATAAGCGGCGCGCTCGAAAAGCTCCATGACGTTGGCTATCCAGAAGGTGCCGGAGTAGTCGCGAAAAATGTTGATTTTGGCCATGATCTCCTCACAGCTTCGATGAACCGCGGAAGAAAGCAGCGCAGATGAGCGCGGACCAACGTATATCACATCTCTGGAGATCCTTGTGCATCAGAGGTTGCCGGTCTGGCGCGCTCGTCTTCCATTTTTAGACCGGCATAGATGGTCTGATGCACCGGCGTCGCCACACCTACGCGGGAGCCCAGGTGGTTGCTGACCTCACTGGGCAGGAGCGACTGATTGTGCTAATTAGGAGGGGTCGCGCGCATGGGGTTTGCGGGGCGAGCTCAAGGCGCGAGGAGGAGGCGATGTCGGTGTACATGGTTGACGACGAGCAACGCAGAGATCGCCTCGCAACCCCCATGCGCCCTTCTGGTTCCGGCGGCGCGGGGGCATCTGCGGCGTTGGCGCTCGGAACGCGGTCCCTCCTAATTCTCGGACGGGCTCCTAGGGCACGGCAGCCTGGCGCACGCACCGCCGCGCTACGTTGCTTCATGCCGCGATCTTGCCGATCCAGGTCGCAATCTCATCGATCACCTCAGGTACCACGTGGCCGGGCTTTGCCATATACTCGCCCGGCGCGCTCTTCCCCTCACCTGCCTGGAACAGGTGGTTGAGTGCCGGAAATGAGCGGAACCTCACGTTAGGCCGATCCTTCAACGCAGCCTGCCACCGGGCGAAGTCGGTCATGGTTGCCTGATAATCACGCTCGCCCTGAAGGATCAGCATGGGCTGCTTCAGGGTGCGGGCTTGCATGGCGGGATCATAACCCTGGAGATCGAGCCAGTAGGAAGGCGGGCATTGGAAGAGCAGGTCGCCGGGGGCGAGCTTGGTATCGGCTTTCAGTGCCTTGACGCGTTGAGCATCCGCCTTGATCTTGTTGATAGGCTCCTGCGCCTCGGGTGGGTTGCCCTGGAGAGAGGCCAGGTAGAGGTATTGTTCCACTATGATGTCTTCCAACGGGCGCGCGGCGCCGGCGAGCGAAATCAGGCCGGCGAGTTTCGGGTCGCGCTGCCCAATTCGCGGTATCAGGTAGCCGCCCAGGCTGTGGCCGAGCACGAACACGCGCGCCGGATCGAGCTCCGGCCGCCCGCGGAGAAATTCCACCGCGGCGAGCGCGTCGTCAACGGTCTCATCCTGCACTGTGAAGTTTTTGATCGAGCCGAGCTTTGCGGCCGCGTAGCGCGTCCGCTTCTCGTAGCGCAAAACCGCGATGCCACGCGATGCGAGCCCTTCAGCCAGGTCGCGGAACGTCTTCTGCGGGCCGATGCTCTCGTCCCGATCGTTCGGACCGGAGCCATGGACCAGCACCAGCGCTGCAACCCGCGCCTTGCCGGTGGGCAACGCGAGCGTTCCCGGCAGTTGCCAGTCCCCCTTGCCAATGGTTACCTCTTCCGTCCGGAACAATTCGGGTTTGCTGTAGGCGGGCGCGGCCCAGGGGACGGACGCGTCGATTCCGGGGCGCGCCAATAATCCGCCGAGATCGCCGGTGCTGTTCACCGTGACGATGAAATCCCACGTCGCGTGCTCAAATTGAATCGGAAGGATTACCACCGACTGGCCGCCCGAAGCTTGAATCTTCGGTTCGAGGCGCTTCCGGACCGCTCCCGACCCGCGCAGAATGGGTTGCAATCCGGATCGAAGCTTCTCCTCGGACAATACTGTTATGATTTGCGGTGAGAACATGGCGATGACATCGGCATATTTTTCCTGCAGAACGAGATCGATTGCGCGGTTCGCTTTCGCAACCGCCGGATCGGCGGATGGGGCCGCCGCGGGCGGGGCCGCCGGACGCATCCACAGGCCATTGATTTTCCCGTCCTTGTCGAAGCTGACGACAAAGTTCATCGTGGCGTTCGCGAACTCGACCGGAAGCGTCACGACCAGGCTGTCGCCCGCGGCCTGCGCCCGCGGATCCAACCGGTTCCGCACCGCGCCGACCTGCAGTAGCGCTGGGCGGAGCCCTGAAGCAAGCTTGTCTGCGGTTAACCCGGCTTTCATTTCCTCGCCGAACATGGCGACGACTTCGTCATAGTTGCCCTTCAGCAACAGGTCGACGGCAAGACGCGCCTTTTCGACCCCGATCGGTTGGGAAAACTGTTGGGAAAACGATACGGCAACGAACAGCAGCGCGATTACGATGAACATGAATCTACGCATAATCCCTCCACAATAGGGTCCAGGTCTGGAAAATTTACTTTTTGCTTTTCCATTGTCCGCCCGGCGTCAAACAGAAGCGAGTTTTCCAGACTGAGCCGCAATCATCCGATTTCATTCGACCGGTTTGGCTTCATTCTCGAGCTTCTTGCTCAGCCAGAGGGAATAACACACCGGAATCAGAGCCGCGATCCCCAGCAATCCGATGTCCACGAATACCGGGAACCCAAGCACCGCGCCCACGGCGCCGATGATTCCCACGGCCATGAAGATCCGCGCGCCCAACCGATGGGTTGCGATCCAGACCGCATCGCTGGCCAGGGTCCACGGCGTGCGAATCCCAATCCAGAAATTGCGGCGCGTCTTGCCGAGCATGTTGCCGAGCCAGGCGAAGAAAAGGAACATGCCGCCGATCATCCACCGCCCGTAGAAGCGCTGGGGGTACAGGGCAGCTGCGAGCGCCAGAGCATGGATGTAAACCATCAGCGCGGCGCAGATGACCATCAGATAGTTGAATGCCGAACGAAACGCGCTCACCTTGAAATGCGCGGGCGAAAGCCATTCACCGGCCATGATGAAGAACAGGAAAATCAGAGCGGCGGCTGGCAGCCCCAGAGAGCCGAACGTTTTGCCCGCCCAACCGTTGACCTCCCCGTGCATGTTCCAATGGATCGGCATGCGTTCCGGGAGCGAAGAAAAAAGGGCAAGCGAGGCCCCCAGCGCGACGCCGAACAGCACGAGAACCACGATTGCCGCTGTCCTGGTATTCATGGTTTCCTCCTTGCCTGCTTGGCGTCTTTCGCGAAGATTTCGAACAGCATCGTCATCAGGTCCTGAACGACTGTAGTGTTGAGCGAATACAGGATCTGCTGGCCTTCCCTGCGTGCGGAAATCAGATCGGCTTCCTTGAGCACGTTGAAATGGTGCGACATGGAAGGCGCCGAAATCTCGAAGGCGGCGGCAATCTCACCTGCGCTCATCTCGGGCTCCCGGTTCAACATGTGAAGAATCCGTCGGCGCGAGGGATCGGCGAGGGCCTTGAAAATGTCGCCATGCGGCATGACGTTCTCTCAGTTAGATAGTTAGCCAACCATCTAAATATAGCGCGGTCACGCAGCGCTGTCAAGAAAATTGCCGCTGCTCAGCTTCGATGAACCGCGGAAGAAAGCAGCGCAGATGAGCGCGGATCAACGTATATCACATCGTTGGAGATCCTTGTGCATCTGAGGTTGCCAGTCTGGCGCGCTCGTCTTCCATTTTTAGACCGGCATAGATCGTCCGATGCACCGGCGTCGCCACACCTACGCGGGAGCCCAGGCGGACTACCGCGCCGCTCATGGCATCGATCTCCAGGCGCTTGCCCTGTTCCAGATCCAGCTGCATCGAGGCCTTCTGTCCCGGGCCCAGTTTGAGGCAGAACTGGTACTGGCGTTCCACGATGTCAGCATCCATTTCTGCGCCAAGCGCCCTGCCGACGTCGTGGACTTCCTCCATGGCAGCGCGTAGCGTGGCACGTGCTTCGGGGAGTTGGAGCAGGCCGTAAGGAGCGGTTCTGGCGAGCGAAGTCAATCCCGCGATGGAAGCAATGAAGATAAACTTGTGCCAGATGGGTTTGAGGATATCGGCGGCCGCGCCGGCATCAATGCCGAGGTCTTTGAATGCGGCTGCGAGACGCTCGACGCGCGGCGTCAACCCCGAGTGCGCTTCGCCGATCGTCATGCGGCGGAAGGGGCTCCGTTGCTCGATCACACCCGGCGCAACCACATTCGAAACGATCTGGGTCGGCGCGATCAGCACGTGCTCCGGGCCGATAATGGCGCCGATCTGTTCGTGCGCCTCGACGCCGTTTTGAAAAGTCACGGCCGCCGTGTCACTGCCCACCATCGGCCGGATGGCACGGGCAGCCGCGTCGGTGTCATAAGTTTTTACGGCGAACAGAATCCAATCCACTTGTCCGACCGTTGCCGGATCATCGGTCACCAGCGCCGGTTGGATCGCAAAATCGCCGTGGACGCTCCGGATCATCAGCCCATTTTCACGCATTGCGCGCAGGGGGGCGCCCCGCGCGACAAATGCGACGTCGTGGCCGTTCTTTGCGAGCAGCGCGCCAAAATAGCCGCCCAGGCCGCCCGCCGCCATCACTGCAAATCTCATATGTCGCTCCTAAAATAAAACTTACCACCAAGACTCAAAGACTCTAAGACGCCAAAAAAAAGGAATTCAGACTCTTGGAATCTTGGAGTCTTGGAGTCTTGGCGGTTATCATCCATTCCGCCTCCCAAGGTTCGCGGAAAACAGAAAGAGCCCGTACCGAAAATTCGGTACGGGCTCTTGATATGGAGTGCTCGATCGGCCGGCTATTCGATCTTGAACGTCTGAATATGAGTTGCCTTCTTGGCATTGCGTTTGGAGCGAATCGTAGCCAGAATCATTGCGCCTCCGACCAAGCCACCTAACACTGCAAGTGCTGCCATTGTTCTTGTCTCCTCATACAAATTCAGGGTTGGCGCCGGCTGGAGCACGGCGCCAACCCTGTTCCAGGTAAAGTACGCTCCCTCGAGCTCGAGTTCAATCTTTTTTTCAGTGCACTTTATTAACGTTTCATACGAAGTTGCTTCCAGTCCTTCAGCCGGCAGAGTCGAAGGAACACAGGCGTGTGACCGCCTCCTCGGCGTTGTCCGCGTAACAGAAAAGTTCGAGTTCCCAGGCGGAAATCACGAGGTGATCCGCCACGGATCGGAGCAGAGGCCGCCAGAATTTCCCGACGAGGATCATCGGCCTGGGCTCCATCGTTTTGGTCTGAAGCATGTTCCAAATGAGGCTGATCTCCGTCAAGGTCCCCATTCCGCCCCGCATGGCGATGAACCCGCTGGCGTTGGCCACGAGAATTTCGAGGCGTTCGAAAAAATTGCGCGAGCGAATTTCGTGGGTCAGGAAGGGATTCGGCGGAAGACTGCCGAAAATCTCCATCGTGACCCCGATCGCCGTTCCGCCGGCTTGCGAGGCGCCTCTGGAAACGGCCTCCATCACACCGGAATATCCTCCGCTCATGACGGCGTAATTGGCCGCGGCCAGCAGCGATCCCAACCTGAGGGCTTCCGCGTACTCAGGATCGCCTGCCACCGGATGCCTTCCGCCGAATACTGCTATTCTCTTCCGATCAGCCGGTACATCCACCACTCCATACTCCTTAATCCAAAAAAAGTAGGTTCGCCATCAATCAAGCCTTTAAAAATCGGCCACACTGCTCCGGTTGGCCGCAAGAGCACGTTTGGCGTCATGGTGCAACGCGGAGGGCAAGACCCGGACGCTTCCGCGAGCGCTCAAACCATCCAGGTTAGACCGTTATGCGCCGCGCAACGAGAATTTTGTTCTCGTTAGAAGCCAGGAGCCGGAAGCAAGAAGCCAGAAGCTCCATGCCGAGCTCAAAGCGGCAGGCGAGCACAAGCACTTCGCCGA
>JBEKYG010000008.1:0-21283 GCA_049511215.1 Acidobacteriota bacterium
TTTGCCAAAGCGGGTGGTGTCAAAAAGAGGCGGGTTCAGGAGTAGCGCGTCAATCATGGAACGCCTCCACGGAGTGATAATCCGCTCGGTGCAAGCAAACACCGTCAGGCAGCGTTCCAGTCCGATGCTGTAACGCCGTCTGAAGTTGGGTTTGCAGCCGCGTAAATACCTCTAAAGCCACTGCGGTGCGCCATTTCAGCTGTTGATCGTATGTGGTATGGCGCGGTAATTGCTGTGCATGCGATTCGATACTCGTCGAACCGACGAGTTCTATCTCGGTTTCTTTCATGCGTCCCAGGCCCGATTCAGCACAGTACCAAAGATACCCCACATTAGTGGGTTCAATGCCCATGATTCGTGCGGCAGTTGCGTCTACCGCAACATAATCAATCCCAGCGAGCGCGAAGTGCATTGTAGCCGACTGTCCTTCCAGGGGGCCGTCGCCGCACATCACCTCATGACCGTCGATTATGGCGAGGTGCGGATGTATTTGCCTAGCCAGGAGGTACAGATTGAGATTCATGACTGGGAAGCTCTGGTGCATCCGCATGCGGTTGTCACCTTCACTGAAGGTTCGCAGCATAAAGAAGTCAAAATCGATGAACCAGTCGGCACATCGCAGGCGCTGCGGCAGAACTTGTCCAATCCTTGGCCACCATGTATCCCAAACTTGCCGTGACCAATGTTTGAAACGACGAAACGACCTGCGGCCTTTGCGATATGCGTTCAGATGCTCGATTAGCAACGACCCCATGATCACGTTTTTTAAGCTGGCGGTGAAAATGACCGTGTCATGAAATTTGGGGGGAGTGATCGAAATAAGAAATTCGCTATTAACCATTCGGTTATCCGCCATCACCTGAATGGGCTGCCAATTATGATCAAATGCGTCCTGACAAACCGCACCAGCTTCGCCGATTTCTTGCAGCGTGACGCTAAACTCCCTCGCAAGCTGCTCATAACCGAAATTACGGAATCCCTGCAGCCGGGCGTGCCCTGCTCCTCCTTCAATCAGCCATACCTCACCTTGGAACCGTTTGCGAACATGAGCGACTAGTGCACGGACTGCATCGACATGAGTTGCTGCTATTTGATTGTCAAGAGATACGAAATTGGGCTTAATCAGCACTCGCCGGTATCGATGCCAGTCAATCTGATTGTCCATGTCCGCAAGGACTCGGGCAACATTCTCTCCGCGATCTCGGCCTGTTCTCAAGGCGACAACACTCTTGCCAAGCATCTTTGCTCCAGCTGCTGACCCCGGCTCGATCGTCAAACGTAAGGCCGCCAATTCAAGCCACAGTTAAGTCTCAGCCTTGTGTTCCGTTGACTGCGCTCTTAACTGGCAATCTCGATTCGAGGTAGGCATGGGCCTGCATTTCATGATTTCGCCGATATCCAACTCGTAGATCAAAAGGCGTGGCACTCCGTGCAATGAAATCTTCGGTCCGATTTTATCCAGGACGTACTCCGTTGTCCAGGCGAAAACCTGAGCATCCTGGATGCGTTCACGTTTCGTGCCACCGGAAATCCCACCCTCGAAGCCTAAGCCGCTTTTATCGCGAGCGGGCTTTGTCGTCTGTTTCCCGGAAAACGGAAACGTGGCTGCAACCTCCTCGTTTGCTAACTGAAGCCGTTCGTTTCCCTGATCGACCCGCCCGCGATAGCAATCGGCCGTCTTCACAAACCCTGCTGGTAAGGTCAAGTGCGTCTACGCGATCTAGCGCGGTCATGAGAACAAGGAAAACGGAATCTAAAAACTGCATCGTGGGCGCAAAATTGGCAGGACTAGTTGCATCAGTTTTACGGCCTACCATTTTTGCCGTTGCTGACGCCTACCACCTCAATGCTCATGAAAGAACCGCGGTCTTGCAAGACCGCAACCGAATTTACTAAACCGCAGATAAGTATATTGCGAACGCCTCTTCAATCTCGGCTAGTAAGTGGAGCTGTCGGTGAGGCGAATCTTATGCATTTTCTGGTCGGCTATCAGTGGGATCATACTAGCGTACGATTGGGTCAGCCATAGGCGCAACGTTCTTTACGATCACGTATGCTGCAATAAACACGATGACTGGTAGAAGAGGTAGAAGTGAGTGAATTCGTATGTGTCCGAAAAGGCGATGTCTGCACTGGTCGTAGCATCTTTTAGTGCGGTGCGAGGCATCAAACCCACCCCAACGGTAGCCATGGCTATCCTCCATCCATAATGAGGTTCTTCACGCTCAGTTCGACTGATTTGAAGGTATTATTATCACATCGGCCGAACGATCCTGGATGATCATGTTAAGGAATGTATACACAAACCGAGATTTCCCCCTTAAGAACCTTGTCTTTGCACATTTGATGGACTTGCATAGCTGTGCCACGAATAAACTCCTCATAGACCTTAGTTATTTCGCGCGCCACGGTCACTTGGTAATCAGGGATTGTTTCAGCCATAATCTCCAGTGTCTGATGGATACGATGAGGGCTTTCATAAAATACAGTGGTCGTTTTGCGCGGAAGCATGGCGAATAGTTTTCTTTTCTGCATTTGCTTCCTTGGCGAAAAGCCTATGAACTGAAACTGAATCATGGGCAATCCTGAGCAGACGAGAGCGCTCACGAAAGCGCAGGGTCCAGGTATGGGTGATACGGGAATACCCTCTCTCAATGCCTCTCGCACCAGGAGAAATCCCGGATCGCTAATACCGGGTGTACCTGCATCAGTGGTTAGGGCCACCGTCCTGCCCTGTTTTAGCATCTCTACTAAGCGCGGCGTGGACTTTTGTTCGTTAAATTCGTTATATATAAAAATAGGTTTCTTATCGATGTCATATTTGTTGAGGACAATGGAAATCTTCCTTGAATCTTCAGCGATAATGACATCGCATTGCTTGAGGATTTCAATCGCTCTGAAGGTGAAATCGCCTAGATTACCAATGGGTGTTGAGACAATATACAACATGGCTTCCTCAGGAAACAATTTATCCTACCGAAACCCAAGAGCGAAACTTCTTGGTCGCCAGTACCTTCAAAAACGCCTTGGCGCCTGCACGGGCACATGAGATAAGCTGTGACAATATCGCATAGATTCTTTTGATGGTCTGAATTTGAGCCCCGAGCATAAAACATGGATCCCAAGCCCCTAAACCGCGACGGATCGTCCAGCCGCTGAGAATGGCACACCGATACCAGACCAGGAACTGGATGACAGCGGATGCTTACGCTGGTCACAGTTTAATCTATACGAGTAACATTCTCGGGATCCACATTCAAGATCTTCTCCCTCCCGTCCATCCGCACTTTGATTCTTGGTCGGCACGGGCAAATCTCAACGATCACCCCGTAATCCGTTGCAGCCTCGAGCCTGTTAGAAGCGAGCGGCCCGGCGAACGAAACCAGATTATGCGATCGTGCGGCCGAAAATCCGGCTTTGGCGATCTCATACCTCGACTACCTTGCACATTTCGTCCAAGCGGCGGACAATCGCCGGGTGCATGTGTTCACCTTCGATGAGCTCTCGCATTGAGTAGTTCCCTGTGACCTGTGCGTCGTCATAACTCCGTAACGCTGCAAATTCAGGCAGTTAAGGCGGGCGCTGCACCATGCCCGCATAATATAAATCCGAACTCAGGACTCAACTCTTCCTGAGCTGTTTTGCCTGTTCAAGCGATTTTATCCGTTTCCGCTGTAGCCCCGATCTTGAGGTCATTGCCCTGGGTGTGGGGAAAAATTGGGCGCTGCGAATTCTTCATGCCCATACCTCCTGCAACCTTCCAAGGATTCGATCTACCTGAAGGCTAATCTTCAGGTATCAGGTTTTCCGGGTCTACATTTATCAGCTTGTCCTTCCCCCCCCTGTTTAATCCTGATCCGAATGCGGCGACTGCAAATCCGCTCGATCACACCGGGAATCTGTCGTACCCGCCATCCGGTGAGGAAGGATCGGCCTGGGGAATGGATCCAAATTACATGATCACCTGGTTTCATGTGACACCTCGCTGCCCGCTTTATTAAAAACGCCTATGGTGAAATTCAGATTTCGACTACCCGGCACATGTCGTCCAGGCGGTGGACGATGGCTGGATGCATGCGATCTCGTTCGACGAGATCTCGCATTGAATAGTTGCCGGTGACCGTCAGGCCGTGGTTCTGGTGATAGAGGCTGTCCACCAAATCAAACAGGACTTCGGTTTTGAAGTCGGTCAGCTTCAGCTTGTCGAGGTCGTCCCAGAATAGGTGGTACGGCTCGCGCCTGGATGCCGCGGCGATGACTGGCGACACGAAATCGTCGTCGAATTCTGCGCGCCTCAGTTCTTCAACCAGTACCCGAGTCGTGCGCACGTGGCAACGAACGTGGCCTGCGGTCACCAGGTCCCGGTACTGCGCGTACAGCAGGTGAGTTTTCCCGTTTCCGTACGCGCCGGTCAGGTACCAGCCGCCGCCGGGATTGCTCTGCATCAAGAAAAGCGCTCGTTCCTGCCTCGGATTACGAGGTTTGAAGGACTCAAACGAACTGTCTTTGAACCGTTCCGGGATCAGCGCCAGACATCGAGTCCTCGCTTTTTCCGCAAAACACTCGCGTTGCCGCATGCCGGCGCTTCCGGGCAAGTCAATCCGGCGCCAGCCGCTGTCCATGCAATGCCGGCATTCGTGCTCTGGCTCATTGCCGGGGGCGGTACATGAGATCTCCGCGGCTTGTTCTTCGGGTTAAAGTTCCACCGGATTCGCAGTCAAAATCCGGGCTACTGATTGCATGGGTTCCTCCGTTTCCGTTCGTCGGCGCCGCAGCGGGGCCGTCGTATTTGCCCTCGAGGACGGCGTAGATGTTGCTGTGATTGGCAATGAACCAGTCGAAGCTCGCCCGCCAGCCGCGCGACCCCTCCCCGCGAAGGAAAAGCGTTTGCTGAGCCTTTTTGACTGCCGACGTAAAATCTGCGAGGTATCGTTCAAGGCATCCGTCACGGGCGACCTGGTCAATCCTTGACCGGCACTTTCTCAGCCTTTCGGCTGTCAGTGCCTTCACCTCGGGCAGCGATTGGTTTTGTTGCTGGTAGATTTCGAGAAGGATTTTCGGGGACACGCGCGCGTCCCGCACAGCGGGACTATGTGTGTCTTTTTCTACTTCATTTACTCCTTCTTTTATTCCTTAATAGTGTTCCGCTGCGCGTTTCGCTCGGTGTTCCGCTTGGCGTTTCGCTCCGGGTTGTAAGTGGAGTAGTTGCAGACGTTAAAGCGTTCCGCATCCTGTTCCGCTGACTGTTCCGGTTGGTGTTTCAGCCTGGAAATCATGCTGTTTTCCTCGAGCACACGGAGGTAACGAAAGGCGGCGGTCGGGCTCCAGTTCCAGATGTTGGCGAGCCGGCGAATACTCGCACGGAACTCACCGCGCCGGAGTCCGGCGCCGGGGTCGTCGACGCCGGTCGCCAGGACGTTCGTCAAATAGAGCCAGGCCTCAATTCGAGAGAACTTTTTGCCCTTCTCCTGGAGGACCGGGTTCGTCCAGGTTTTTCTCCAGAGGAATGTATAGCCGCGTTTCATTGCTTTTCTCTCTTTGTCCGCCAGACGAATTTGTGGTGTCATCTGCCAATCGGCGCCCAGAGGGCGACCGTGGCCTCCGTTACTGTTCACAGCGATGGGGAATGAAACCCAAGTACCCTGTGGTTTTATGTAGCCCCGGATTCGCGAGCGACATCTCGCGCACTTGGACAGAGCTCCGCGAAGGCGCGCAAACCGCTCCGCCGGCCGGCTTAAATTACCGAAATTTTTCTGCGGATTTTCTGCGGATTGGCAAAGTGAGCCGCATAAATATAGCAGAATTTGCCCGCCAAAATAGTTTAAATGGTGTGGATGGAACAGTTAGAAGGAATTCGTAATCAGTAGGTCCGCGATCCAAAGTCGACCGCTGGCTGCCGCAGAATCAACAACTTACAGCTTCCCAATCCTCACCTCTGCCTTATCGGCGGCCTCCATTTGCAGACTGTCTGCAGATTGCCCAGCCAGCGCGGCCGTAACCATGAATCCCAAGGCTGCTAAAGATATCCCTGTCGCCCCGCGCCACTGCGGTTGCAAAAATCAGCAAATAACGACAGGACTCGACACAATCGATTGACAATGCATTGATATATCGTTAGAATGCCGGCATGAACAATCGGAAATTCCAAACAAACATTCAGGGGAGATCATGGACGCCAAAGTCGAGGGGTTGAAGCAGTATCGCATTCCTTGCTACAGAGTCTCCTTGGTGCGCGAGGGCTCGGTTGCCTCTCCGCATCAGAGGTTCAGCAATTCGAGAGAGGTTTTCGAAATCATGTGGCCGCTCACGCGGGACTTGGATCGGGAGCACTTCATCATTCTCATGCTCGACTCGAAGAACAACCTGATCGGCATGAACACCGTATCCGTCGGCTCGATAAGCACCTCGGTCGTGCATCCCAGGGAGGCAGCCAAACCAGCAGTGGTCCACAACGCAGCGGCGGTCATCGGAATCCACAACCATCCGAGTGGGGACGCCGCTCCCTCTATCGAAGACCGGCAATGCACCGAAAGGCTGGCGCAAGCTTTCAAGCTGCTGGGCATTCGGCTCTTGGATCACATCATCATTGGCGAGTCCGACTATTTCAGTTTCGCTGACGCCGGGCTGCTCGGGCAAATGGAGGTGGGGCAATGAGGATGACGATCGAGGTTGAAATGAATAACGCGGCGTTTACCGAGGATGGCCCGGGATCCGAGTGTTACGAGGCAGTCCGGATTCTCCGCGATCTAGCTGACCGGATCGAGTGTAACCCCAACTTCTTGTCGGGTCACAGCCAGGCGTTGCGCGACATAAACGGAAACGAAGTTGGGCGCATGGGCATTCACGGAGACCGAGCCTAACTCTTTTTACCAGCGCAATTGGCAATGCAGGAACCGTGCAACAGATGAGGCCAAAGCGATGATGACCAGAATGGACATAGAAATTGACAGGCACGAGACAGCGGTCGAGTCCGGAGAACTTCCGGCGTATTGCTCCTTCTGCGAAGACACGGACTATTCGTGGGTACGATGTGAGGAGTGCGGGGACCGCGTTTGCGAGTACTGCGTGGTCAAGATCGGAGGCAACGGTCATCTGTGCCCAGTCTGCGCCCGGAAGCCGGTCTGCAAGGAATGCGGCGGGGTGGGCGACGATCACGCTTCAAGTTGCACTCTTGGGGGCTGTGTCCACGTTGACAATGCATTGGTTAGGTAAGGAGGTATGGCGATGGCCTATGAACTGAAGGCCTGTACCTGGTGCGGATTGGCAGATCCTGAACACAAGAGCGACTGCCCGTACGACCGGAGTTGGGAAGACCTGACCTTTTACAAGGATTTCCGGGTGTCGGATCTTCGCAAGCTGTTCGAAAAGCTGGCGGACCCGAAGGACTGGAAAGGCCCGATCGCTGCGACGATGCCGGGCGAGGCTGTGTTGGGCGCCTGCGCGGCAATCGAGTATTTCACGGCAACGGTTCCTCGGGTGGGCCTGGACACGCAGACGATGACCTACTTGGTGACGAGCGAAGGCTACCGAATGGGGCCGGCGGGAGACCACTGAGACCGGAGCGAGCCATGCAATTGCAGCTGATTTCGTGGAACCGGAAGGGGCGGCCGTCGATGGCGCACATGCTCGCGTCCGGTGGGGCGAAAACGCTCTGCGACAACATACCGGGGAACGGGACCGGGCTGGCGAACTTGAATGAATTTCCTCTCTGCCGCTGCTGCGTGATGAAGGCGCGTAAGTTGGGGATCCAGACTGAGCACATAGACAATCCGCAAGCGCCGCCGCCGCTAAGACTGTTGAAGTCGTCTGCCAAAAAGAAGCCGTTTGCACCGAATCCGTACAAGAACATCCTGTGCGCCATTCAGTTTCTCGGCGGCATCAATCCGCGCAGGCTCCGAAGGGCGGGCTGGTGGACAGAGTTCTACGAGTATTTGCCGGCGAGTATCCGGCGGCGAATATTCCGGCACGCCAGCACTAACAGCGTCGACTCGATCGCCACGGAGCTTGCCGGATACGGCTACCCGGTGGAGGACGCCGACAGCCTGCTCGAGTACCTGAAGAACCCGAAAAAGGTCAACTGGTCCCAGGATCCGCAAGAAGTGCGAATGACGAACGAAGACTATCTGGAACTGCACGTCAACGAACTGGAGATGGAAAACGACGCGCTCCGGGAGCAAATCGAAAACCTGACCCGGGCCGAAGGGTGCTTCGACCCGGTCGAAACGGAGGAGCCATTTTGACGATCGATGAGTTGGCAAAAGAGATGACGGAAGCGCAGAACCGGCAGCGCGAAACTGTGCGCAACGAGCTCGTCAACCAGGTGCTCCGGGCACCGGAAACCCCCAATCAGAGCAAGCGAACAATGCTTGGGTTGGATCGGAGACGGCGGCCGCAAAAATCGGCCCCGATGTTTGAAGACAAGGGACTTTTCTAGGGAGGAGTCATGTCATTACCAGCGGAGGAGTTTCAGTCATTTGCAAAAGCGGTCGCGGCGGCGTTGGACTGGACGTACTGCGAACGGGAAGCGGATAGACGGGACAGCGCGGATATCGATGGCCCCGATGGGATGAAGCTTTATCTGAACAACGGCTACTGGGATCACAGCCGGATCACAATCATGGGAAGCAGGCCCCAATCCGAAAGCCGCAATCATTTCAGCGTGAACTGGCCCGACAACCTGAGGATCACGGTCGCGCCGAACCGACCCGCTAATGCGGTCGCCAAAGATATCGGGCGACGGCTGCTCCCCAACTACCGTGAGGCATTTCAGAAAGCCTCTGAGGAAATTGATGAGCGCCATCAGCAGCGGATGGCAGCAGAACGCATCGCCAACAACATCGCCGGTATCCTGGGCTGCGAGGTCTCAAAGAACAATGGGCCCGGCTCTGATTTCCAGATTCACCCCCGCAACCTGAGGAATGGGTACGCGGATATCAAAGTCAGCGAGTACTCCAACGAGGTGGAGATCAACCTGCGCTGGATTTCTCCTGAGCTTGCGGAGCGCGTATGCGCGGCCCTAAGACAGGAGGTGTGCTACGAATCAGCAAACATGTAAAGAACCGCAACAGTCGGACGCCTGGCTTTCGAGGGCGGTAATCCTCGGGATATGAGTGTTTTTCATCTGGCCTACCCTGAATGTGGGGTACGAGTGGGGATGGCGGGCATGTGTCAGACGAAGTTTGTGTTTCAGACTCTGGCAAACCAGAACACCATGCTTCTAACAATCGCAATTCCCGTCCCCCTTGCCCCTCCGCTGACACCAACGTGGTTCCCATGCCGATCGTCCGCAGTCAGCCACGCCTGGTCGAGGGCGAGTTCGGACAGTCGAGCCGCGCATCGCCAGTTTTCTTGGAAATACATCCACCAGGACTGATCGCTACGAGCCTAGATCGAGTACCTATTACCATTTTGCCTATTAGCGCACCGCCGGACGCGGCAAACGTCCTACTCGGACAGCTTAGATGAGTTCGGCGGGTCGATCAGGTGACCTGCTTCAGCAAGGAACCTTCACCCATTCGCAGACCTGCGTTCCTCCTTCGTCGTGGCAGCGCCATTCCCAGCAAACGTGGGAGTCGCCGGCCTGCGGAAATTGGACTTTCACAGGGTGGTTGACCGCATGATTTTTGAGCACTTCCGCCATGCTTTCGAGCGCGGCAGTAATGGTTTTGTCTTTAAGTGGTTTTGCCATGGGGGGCTCCACTATTGGGCAGTTACGGTAATGGTGACGGCGATGAAGCTGCCATCATCTTTTTCCAGACGAATCGCGACCGGTGCGGCTTCTTTGGTGACATCGCGGTTTAGCAAAACGGTCAGCTCTGTGCCATCTTTATTAGCCTGCGACGACAGCATATTATCACCGAACTTGACGGTCTTTACGCCATTGAGGTCCGTACCTTTGATTACGATGGCGGGCGCGGAGTTCTTGACGACCTGGAAAGATTGGCCTGGTAGAACAGCAGGTTTCGGCTTGGGAGGTGTGCTATCTGGCAATGGGAGGACAATACCAGGCTCATTGGCGGGCGGTTGCACAATCACTTGTTTGTACTTCGTAAGGGTAGTTTCGCTGACGGCAAAACGAAGTTGATTGGGCGTGACATCAAGCGGCGCGACCTTGTCGCCTTGTTTGTACGGCTGGTCCAGGAAAACGCTCCAATCCTTATCGAAACCGCTCCCTGTTATGACGAGGGTCACATTGGGGCTTCCGCCGAGGAGCGTGACGCCGGATACGGTGCTTGGCGGATAGAGGGAAACCGTAGTGGACCAAGCATCACTGAGGAATGGGATTCGGATTGTCAGCAAAGTATCTTTCCGCATCACTGCCGTGGGGGCGGTGAAATGAAACAGCATGCAAATAGCTTGCTTGGAATTGGCACCGGGTCCGAGAATTTTGGCCTCGCACGGGACCGCTTGTGTGTAGAACGGGCCGGAGATAACCGTATCGCCGACATAGGCTAGGGGACGACCGGGCAGTTCGCGCAGGTCGCCGGCACTCGGATCCTGGAGCGTGATATCTACCGGGACGTTCTCGCGCAAGGTGAGCGGAAAGCTGATCTTATTCAGGAGAATGCCCTTGGCCGGCGATGGAGAATGGGGCTCGAGCGGCACGGGCGGCCCGTAGCGGCCGCTGATATACCCACGGCCGATGGCGATTTCCTTGATCGGAACGCGCAGTTCCATGGTTTTTTCGGATTTGATCATGAGTCCCGACGCTTGGCCGTCGTGCGTGGTATTGCCGATAATGACTTTCGTGCCAGTAAAGAAGTTTTTGCCCGAGATGATGAGCACTGCATTGGCATCATCGGTGGGACGCCAAGTGAGGACAGATACGTCCGGGGTAAGAGCGTTCTCATATTGCTTTGACGAGTAGACGGTGAGTGGGTTCAACTGCTTAATGGATTTGGAATTGACGTCGGTGCCACGAGTGGTGAGGGTGTCGCGTTGGTAGCGGCGCCAGTAGGTGCGAACGGAAATTTCGAATTGTTGGGTTTCGGCAGAGTCTCCGTCAACGGCGTCGAGAGAGAGGACGGCGAAGAGCTGGCGCGGGCCGGGCGCAACCGAGCGCCGACCGAGAACGGGGCGAAACTCCCAGCCGAAAGTGATGCCCCTGGCCGCACCATCGTCGTGCGCCGAGTCCTTACCCTTCGCCGATTCTTTAGGATTGGGGAGCTGATCTAGCGCGATGGTATCGGCGTCCTGGTACAGATAAAAGACCTGTCCCCGCCTGCGCTGGTTAAAGCCGACTGTAAACATCTTGGTAATGGCGGAGCCGCCGAAGGCGGTGCTTTTCGTGCTTAGGGCGGAAGTGTTGTAAGTCTTGGACTCAGGCATCAAGCCGATCAAGGCAGGAGCGGCG
Organism: Acidobacteriota bacterium; assembly: GCA_049511215.1. Lineage (GTDB taxonomy): Bacteria > Acidobacteriota > UBA6911 > UBA6911 > UBA6911 > JAFNAG01. The sequence goes on from JBEKYG010000008.1 coordinate 11,354, forward strand.
GCGCCGGATGTCGGTGTTATGGTGACTTCGACAAGTGCCGCTTGATCGCGAACGCTCTGCGGGGGGTCCAGACTGATGGGAATACCGACAACCGTCTGAAGTCGAGGCTGGCCGTCTTTTATGCGGTCGGTCAGTGACCGCTCGAGTAGCATTCGGAGGTTAAAGATGCGGTAACTGAGATTGATCTGCTCGGTGAGCAGATCCTGGACGTTTTGCGAGAACGTGGGGTTAAAGGTCGGGGCTGTCTGCAAATCCGGTAGGCTTGGAGTACTAGGCGTGGCGGCGGCCTGGGTAGTTGTGCGCTGGGTGATACCGAGATTGCCGGTGGCCGCACTTGGCGCTTCCGTTGTGCTGATACCCGGAACCGCAGATCCCGAGAGGCTGAAACTGGTGGCCACGTCCTGCGCCTGCGATCCGGTCTGGAGACCAAGGGCAACGGCGAGCTTTTGCGGGTCGACCACTGAGATGTTCACCAATTGCTGATTCAACTGTTCCAACATAATTGCGAGAGAGCGATTGTCATAGATCTTGGCATTTCCGACATTAATGCCGTTCTGTGCGTGGGCCTGAAGGGCGCCGAACAATTCCATTACTACGAAAATAGTGATGGCTCGTTGCATGGCCATAGTCCTTTATCGAAAGGTGATACCTAGGCGAATTTCCCAGTAGTGAACGCGGGCAAGGCCCGACGGATTGCCGATGTGATCGCGGAATTCGAGTAGGAGTCCGAGGTTGTCCTCGAACCAATAGTGAACACCGCCGCCGAAGTTGAGCAGGTTGGTAGTGGTGGCACGAAACAGTAGGGAATAGCCCCCAGATATTACGGGGTTAAGCTTTTGTTCGCGGAGGAAGTGGTAGCAGCCGTCGATAGAAACCATACCAACGGTGTCGCGAACTTTGCCGCGACCCGGTATAATGCCTTCCACTTCGGCAGTCGCTCCGATACCATGATTGAGTAGGCGTTCGATGCCGCCCCCGACGTGATAGTCACTCTTAGTATCTCCGGCTTGCGAAAGACCACCCGGCGCGGCGAAGATATACTCGCGGGTATACTGGGCGTTCGCAAGGCGACACTCAGCCGCGAGCACGAAAACAAAAACACTAAATCGTACTATTCGTACCATGAATTCTGCTCCTGCAGCAGCTTGCCTCGGTTACCTAAGAGGCAAGGCAGCCTGTAACTTCTGTAAAGGTGGCAAAACGGGGACGAAAAGAGAACAATCCTTAAATGGGCGACCATTTGGAATCCAAAGCCAGTTACAACTGATCCTCAACTTCTGAGAAGTGGTGTTTTGTATACTTCCTGCGATTTATTCCCAAAGCAAGCTAAAACCGAAAGGCACTGGAGCGGGAGAATGTGTCCGAGCCGCATCTTTTTAGCATACAGATGATAAAATCCTTTTAACCCAAACTATATTCAAAATCAACCAAAAAGAGGAAATCTCCACAGGGACAGGTCCACACGTTGCAGTTAAAGATAGGATGTGGCCTGGAGAATTAGAGAAGCAATCGGACCCCGATCTTCGAGAAGGAAATTATTCGCAATGATATTATTTAAAACATAATTATCACCAGAATGAACGTTTTTAGTTGACAATGCATTGGGCCACGGAGTAAATTGCGCCCGCATTAAACTCGGATCAGAGCCACCGGAACAAACCGCGCGATGATCTGGGTAGTAAATTAGGACAAGCACCAAGGCGCTCTCCTCGCAGTCGTGAACTGCAACGGTTCCAAGAGGACAGTGCAACAGACCCCGGCTCTCGCCGGGATCTCGGGCCACCGGAACAAACCGTGCCCGACCACAACCCGAACTATAAACGTGGTCGGTCATGGCGTGTCCTCTTCCCTCTCCGCAGGGCTGAATCCAAACAAACCAGGCCGACCGTCACCGGAAGGAGTTCTGATGTCCGATCCGATGGAAGGCTACGTGTTCAACAGCAAACAGGAAAAAATCCAAGCGGAGGAATGGTTCAAGAAGCACGCGCACGAAATCCCAAACCTGGATGCCGGCCTTAAAATCAATGGCGATCCGGCTATCTATCTCGGCATTCCCGAAGAATGGCAACTGAGGGCGCTGCTGTCCGACAGATTTGATGCGGCTTTGCAGGAAAGCGAAGGGCCCAGAAACAGGCATGTTGACCAACTAATGAGAAAGGCTGTGATCGAGGCCGACCTGACGCCACTTCAAGCCTGGGTGCTGGTGCTGACAGCTTTCGGCGTTCAAAAAAAGCAGATTGCCTCAACGCTGAAAACCACTCCATTTGCCGTGATCAGGGCAACTAAATCAGCAACCAAAAAGATTAGATTGCGGGTTCGGGAGGCGTAAATGATGCGATATCAAAGTGTTGTAGGTGGAGCCGCAATTTGTACCGATAGGAGGGGTACGAAACATTCGATGGCCACTCAATTGGCGGTGAACAAATGCTTGGGATGCGGCAAGGAGCACAGGACAGCCCTAAAGGTGCCGAGAGGCGGAAGTCTTGCCCGCAATTGGTCAATAGCGGGATATTGCAGCGATTGCAGGCCACGCTATGAGGCGTTTCTTCGGAACGTCGATGATGCGAGCTGGGGAATGCGCCCTATAGCCGAGGAGATCATGGAAGGCTGGAATGCATCGCCGCAGCATCATCCGGTTCGGCCAAGAGTGCCGGCTGTCTGCATGTGCAGGTTCCCCAGGGCCAATCGATTGCCGGCTGATCTGGCAAGGCCCTGATGAAAATATGCGCTGCGTGGAAAAGTGTGGTTACAGGTTTAGCTGGGAACATGAACTGGGGGAGGCAGAGCAGTGGCTACGTGAGTATCAGGAAATAATGCCGTCCACAGAAGAGGTCTTGGTCGAGACGGCTGGGCTGATTGGCTGGCGGTTTGCCCGGCGCGACATGTTGGCGAGGTGGTTCGCCGACTGGGCAGATACGGACGGCCAGACCCTTGACAGGGTCAGCGAACGCGATGCCGTGAGAAAGCGGCTTGTTGAGGGCGCCGGGTTGACCGCAGACGAGCGGGAGATTATTGACGCCCTTATGGACGAGTGGCCGCGCCAGGAAATTATGGAGTACTACAACTTGGAACGCGGCCAACTCCCCAGGATAGAAGCAGTGATCGAGAGAAAAATCCACAAGGCACGCAGTTAGGCGATTTGCCGTTTCCAATTCCAACCAACACGACATCCCCGGAGTCGCAAAAATCCCGGAGAGCGATAAGGCGGAGCTATGCGTCCAAAGCATCGGTTTTACGGTGAAATCCTGAACCCCAAGGGTGAGCGCATCTTCATTACCGACCAGGTATTCGACAGGCTGGCCATGGCAGCCGTGCGAGACCAGGGCGGCGGCCGGCTGATCAGGGCGATAGTCTGGAATAAGCCAAAACGTCTGTACCAGATAACGAACCTCGCGGCATCGCTGATGGAACTCTGGACGTCTGGTCCCGATTTCAAGCCGGTATCGGTTGCGCGTGCGATCGACCCGGCAAGATGCGGTGAGGGCGGCCCATCGAGAGACAGCGGTCGAGCAAACCGAATCCTAACGACGTTGGGCCCAGACCTGTCGGGGCTCCCAGCGCCAAGCATGGACAGCATCCGCAGGTTGCGCGGAAAACAAAAAGAGCTAAGACCGAGTCGTCCGTTGCATCGTCATTGACAATGCATTGGCATCTGATGTATACTTGGTGACGATGAGAGACTCAAGTCCAACCATTCTGAGGGGTCGTCTAACCGGTAGGACGCCGGGCCTTAAACCCGGAAATCGATGGTTCGAGTCCTCGCCCCTCAGCCAACTCTAACGGGCGAAAGGATGCAGACGAGCAATTTTTTCAGAACGAAAGGTAATCCGAACGCGTGGGCGATCTCGCGTGGCCTGCCGAGGTTTTACGATGGCAAGGTCTACGAGCCGCTGAGGCCGACACGCGAAATGCTGCGGGCCGGCGATGAGGGCTTTGATCGGATGTACGGCGAACTGCTCTCAAAGCTGGATCCGGGGAAAGTGGTCGAAGACCTTGGCATGGATGCTATCCTGCTCTGCTGGGAGCACCCTGCCCCGCACTGGCACAAATGTCACAGGCGCCTGGTTGCCGAATGGCTGGAGGCCGCGCTCGGGATCGAGATTACCGAGATGGGCTTCCAACGGAGCGAGGTGCCAGTGTATAAGGCGATGCCGCTGAGTCCTACTTGGGCGGCAAAGCAGTCGAAAAAGAACCCGCAACTGGGTCTCTTCTAACTTAACGTTTTCAAACCCATAACCTGAAAGGCCGGCAGCAATGTCGGCCTTTTTCATTCTTATGCAACAACTTGACAAGGTGTTTCTCGGCGTCACTCCGCCGGAACAGCGGAAGTTCATCATCTCGGCCCTGCGACATCTTCGCGAGAAGGGATTCGACCGGGTTGTGGTGGTCGCGGCTGGGCAGTTCACGCTTCCGAAATGCGCGATCGAGGCCGGGTATCCCGCAAAGAGCATTGAGACGAGCGACATCTCCGTGTTTTCGTCGATGCTGGGATGTCTGTACTCGGGCCGGCCTATCGAATCGCTCGGGTTCGAAATCACGGAATCGGTGACGGTCGGCTCCAGACTCGAGCCCGTGAGGGAACGCTATAACGCGCTTGAGGACGACTTCAAAAGAGCATCCTACCTGCTATGGCTGATTAAGCTGAAGCAACTGCGTACCCATCTGTATTACGAGCAGGTGGTCCATGACGAGCTTCTGGCAAACCGTGATAGGTACATCTCCGGCCTGGAAGACGTGCTGCGCAAGGCAGCTGCTACTTATCAGGGAATGTCTTACGAAGTGGCAGACCTGCGGGATGTGATCGCACGGCCGCATACGGGCAGGACAATCCTGTTGGTGAATCCGCCGGCTTACAAGGGCGGGTACAACAAGATGTTTGGACCCATTGAGCAGATCGTCAAATGGGACCCTGGTATCGACCAGTTCGACATGAAGGAGGAATACCTGCGGCTTTACGCGCAGACGAAGCAATATCCCTTTCCGACCTTCTGGGGCAAGTTTGGGTATTCCCTGGACGGGCTTGGCGCAGACTGCGTGTTCGCAAAGCGGTATAAGAAGGATCGTTTTGATTTCTGGCTCCTGACCAAGCCAGAACTGCTCGACGGCCTGGATATCAAGGGCACGATCGCGTGGACGAATGACAAGGAGTTGAAGCCATACAAAAACCTGCGCATCTGGGGGCCCGACGACGAGCTTTATGCGGAGAGCACCGCGCGGTTCGTTCCGGTTGAGATGCCACAGGCTCTGTACTATCGGGAGCTGTGGGCGCACCGCCTGGGGGTGACCAAGTCAGAACGGTATTACCTGATTCTGATCGATGGCAAGGTGTTTGGCACGGTCGGGTTTCACGCCTCGAACCTCCTCCGGCTGAAGTCGGACAAGATCGAGGAGACCTTTGGATTTTCGGCTCCGTCGCGGCGATATCCGAACATCAACCGCCTGCTGATGTATCTTATCACCTGCCGGGACATGGGCGGGGTTTTGAGGCGGGATCTGTCGAAAGCCAATCGTTTTTATACGCTGACGGGCCTGAAGACGACCTGCCTGGCGAAATACCGGCACGTCAAATTGAACAGCGGATTGCTGAAGCTCGTGAGCCGGGAAAAGGAATCGAACGAGCTTTACAAGATCCGCTACGAGTGTGAGTTCCGGGATCAGTCGTTTCAAGAGGCTCTGCGAGCGTACCTGGAGGAGTTCAAAGCGAAATATGGCGCATCCAAACCTAGCGAAGCGGCAGAAAGTCTGTGACCTGGAAGGAGGTCTGTCAATCTGGCGAGTTCACCTCGACTGCCTGCGTGAGCAGGACAAAAACGCCCGGATCATGGCGCCCGAGAAGTTTGAGCGGCTGGCGCAGAACATCAAGCAGAGCGGTCGGCTGGAATCTCTGCCGTTTACGAGCAACCCGAACCCGGAGAGCTCAGACTCGGAGTTCATGATCCTGAGCGGCCATCATCGTACCAGGGCGAGCAGGAAAGCCGGTCTGACGGAGGTCTATGTCCTGAACGATCAGACGCCGCTCAAGCGGTCGGATGTGGTTGCCAAGCAGCTGGCGCATAACTCGCTGAACGGGTACGACGACAAGCAGATCCTGGCGCAACTCTATCAAGAGATCGACGACATCAACGCCAAGATCGAAAGCGGGCTGACGGATCTCGACATCGAAATCCCGAAGATCGACGTCAAGGCCGACCCGGTGATGTTCGACATCGACTACGAGCTCGTCAACATCCTGTTCGTGGAACGCGATTTTCAGCGGTTCAAGGAAGTGCTCGAACTGCTGTCATCCGATGCCCATATCTACGTCGCGGATAAAGCAGATTTCGACCGCTTCAAGGATGCGGCCCAGAAGATTTCCAGCCTGCACCAGGTTGTGAATGCCGCGGCGATCATGGCGCGATTGCTCGATATCGTGCATTTCTACCTCGTGAAGCGAGGGGAGGCGGAAGCTGGCGAGAGCTGGGTGCCCCTGGCAACCATATTCGATGGCGATTCCGTACCGGAAGCGGCGGCAAAGGTCATCCAGGAGGCAGTAGACAAGATGCAAGCGGACGGGAATGTCGGGGAGAAAAATCGGTGGCAAAGTCTTGAGTTCTGGGCCGGGGATTATCTATCCGGGAGGTGACAGTTGCATGAAGAAACGTTGACGGGCGCGGTGGCGGATTGCTGCCCAGATCACGAGGCGATCCTGGAGAGGTTCTGCGCAAAAGACCGGGAACTTGCAAAGGAGATCCTTGGACGGGGGAATCCGAATGCGGCAAAGCCCCGGCGAAAACGTCTTCCAAAAGAGGGCCAGGAGAATTGGGTTTCACTGCGCCAGCTCTTCAAGACAGCGAGAGTGCCCGAGGCCGTTGCTGAGATGATCGAGCACGCCATAAACCTGATGAAGCTCAACTGCGACATCAGCGACACAAATTTATGGCAGGCCTTGGAATTCGCGTTCGCCGAGTATTTGTCGGGAGCCGGCGTGGACCCGCCAGCTGAGGATGGACCGGAATTGCCGGAAAACGATTGCGGCAAAACGGCAATTCCACCATACCCATGAAGAGGAACAGGAAGGCGCCAGGCCGGGGCTTAACCGCAGGGCTATCTTGCCCGGAGTGCCAGCGCCGTTGAAGCGATGAAACTGATGCGGCTCCAGTTCCCTGCCCTCATTAACCAATCTGCCAGGATAACAGTAACAAAACCGTCAGGAATGGCGGCCTTTGCCATTTTAAAGGGAGTTATGGATCGAACTTTTTACCGAGTGCACTACTTCGACTATGGCGACGGCGCGGAAGATCCTCATATCCGTGAGGCGCTGATTGCCGGCGACCAAGTTTCCTCTATCCGGGAAATCCGCCCCGACCCGGACGAACCTCCAATCCTGGAAATCTCGATGATGAACGGCGACACGCTCCACGTGCTGGCGCAACTCGAAGACTTCATGAACGACGAATAGTTGGCCGGGGCTGTGTCAAGCGGAGTGCTCAAGACCCGAAAACACGGCCCTGCCGGCGGCTGGTGTCTGCCTTGAGCGTTGCTGGCCGCCGAGCGCAGGGTAATAAGGAGAGAGCGTGATCGTGAATCTGCTGATGTTGATTGCTGGTTGCGTGCTGATCTCGATTGGTGCGCACAATTGGTCCCTGGGGACCGGGGTTCTCTGTGTTGCGCTGGTGATACTTAATGGGATCGGCAACGTGATGCGGCAAATGCCAAAGGCGACGGAAACAGCCACGCCTGATTCTCGCATGGCTCGTCCGCTTTGTCGGCCCTTCCCCACTCCAATCGGAAGCAAGAGGCCCGACCTGAATTAGCCCACCTGCAATGCGGCGCGGCGAACAGGTAAACGGCCGAGTAAGAGAACTGCGCGAACCCAGCAGCCAAGGCCTATCGCCGGGAACACTGGCACAAAATCACCGAATGTGAAGAGGGATGGCATGGACTTCATCGTTTCGAGAAACGAGATCTTAAAACCCTTGGACTTGGCAAAGGACGTGACCGAGCAAAGGAGCACGATCCCGATCCTGGCGAACGTTCTGCTGCGTGTCGAGGGCCAAAGACTCACTATTGCCGGCACGGACCTCGATGTTTCGATCCAGGCAAGTTGCGAGGTCCAGACCGAGGACGAAGGCACGGCAACCGTCCCCGCGAAGCGCGTGTTCGATATTGTGCGACTTCAGCCGGTAGACGCCGAGATCCGAATCAAGCTCCTCGAAAACGATTTTGTCCAACTAAAAGCCGGGAAGTCTGAATACAAGATGCCCGGCTTGTCTGTCGAGAGCTTTCCGCAGATCCCACCGTTCCCGAGCGACATGGTAGTCTCGCTTCCCGGGGCGCCGCTCAGGGCGATGATTCAGCGCACGATGTTCGCTATCCCCAGAGAAGATTCGGCTTATTCACTGTCGGGTGCGCTGCTGACTCTGACGCCGACCCAGATGCGAATGGTGGCGACTGACGGTCATCGGCTGGCAATGGTGACCAAGAGCGCAGACCTCACCCAGGTCGAATCAGAGATCAGCTCCATGATTCCGTATAAGGCGCTCGTGCAGCTTCAGAGGTTGATCGGCGATGGCGACCCAGTCGTTGGATTCGCGACCAGCGAGAACAAGCTGTTCTTCGCGATCGAGGGCAAGCGGCTCATTAGTCGGATGCTCACCGCGAAATTCCCAAACTATGAAATGGTGTTGCCCAAGGCCAACGACAAGCTGATCACGGTTTCCGCGGCAGATGTTGCGAAGGCCGTGAAGCGGGCCGGCATCATGACCGACGACCGCATTCGGTGCATCAAGCTCGCGATCGATGCCGGGACCCTGAAGGTTACCGCAAGTTCAGTCGGGATCGGGGAGGCCTGCGAGGTTCTTCCTCTTGAATACGGGGGAGACCCCCTCGAAATCGGATTTAACCCGAAATACGTCCTCGATTTCCTGGGTGCCTGTGAGTCGACAAACGTGACTGTTGCTCTGAAGGACGGCGAAACCCAGGTAGAACTGAGGCCGGCCGGCGAGTCTGAGTTCGAGTACCGATACGTGCTGATGCCCATGAAGAGATAGGAGTCCCATGCACAAGGTCCTGGCTGAAGTTGACATGGTTGAGAACACCGAGCCGGACGCAAGATTCAGAACCTACGTTCCAGGGCCAGTGCACTACTACCTGAACGGCAAGGATGTCTGCGAGCAGGAGTTTCATGAGGCGCTGGCCGAGCCGCACGAGGTTTCGCTTGAAGCGAAGCCACCCAAGGAAGGCAAGCCGAATGTCAACAGGGCTGGACAGGCTGGACCGCGAATTTTCGCTCCTGGTTCGTGCCCGGGCGAACTGGAAATGCGCACGATGCGGCGGGGACTTCAGCTTGAGACGCGAGGATCTACATTGTAGCCACTTCCACAGCAGGCGTAACAAGTCGACGCGCTTCGACTTTGAGAATGCCACACCTCTTTGTTGGGAATGCCACTTGTATCTGGACCATCACCCAACTGCACACAAGATCTGGAAGCTGATGCAAATCGGCCAGGAGCGCTACGACGCGCTCGCAAGACGGGCGAACCAGATCGTGAAGCTCGACCTGAAGGAAATCCGGGAATGGCTCAAGACGGAGATGCGAGCCCTGGCCGCTTGAGGAGTAGCGCGTGAAGATTGCATATATCGCGGGACCGTATAGAGCACCGTCGGAATTCTACGTATTGGAGAACATTCGCCAAGCCGAGCGCGTAGCCCTGAAATATTGGCAACTCGGTTATGCCGTGATCTGTCCGCACAAGAACACTGCGTTTCTTGGTGGCGCCTGCCCGGATGAGACCTGGCTAAACGGAGACTTGGAATTTGTGAAGCGTTCCGATGTGATCGTAATGCTACCCAACTGGCAACAGAGCGTGGGGTCACGCCAAGAGCATGTCGTTGCAAGGAAGCTCGGCAAGCAGATCATTTACGAACAAGCGAACGTCCCTGCGCAAGCAT
>JBEKYG010000009.1:0-19723 GCA_049511215.1 Acidobacteriota bacterium
GCTCAATGTAATTGTCGCTGATCACCCCGTCCTGAACTGATCGCATTCGAGAGGTGGATCTAGAATCCGTAGGATCGCAGGCTTAAATTCCAGCCGGCCTGCGCCCATTGGTTCCAAAATTACGGTTTTTCAGGAGTACGCTGTTACCTGAGCTATCTAACTCCATCGGAATGTGCATGAATCCAGTTGCAGAACAGACACATTCCACACCGAGGGGCAACCAAAGCGAAGAGGAAAAGGAAAGTTATAGATATACCTCACGGAGCCTGTAGTCGTTACGGAGGTCGGGTGCGGGACCCTGAAATGTGACGCGCCCGTTGCGGAGAACAATAACCCGGTCGGCAATCTTTATCACCTCACGGACCTTTTGTTCGACAATCAGAATTGCGACTCCGTCGCGCTCGTTGAGGCTGTGGGTATATCCGAGAGCTTGAGACACGAGTGGGGGAGCGAGACCGAGGGACGGCTCGTCGAGCAGGAGCAAGCGGGGCTTAGTCATCAGACCCATCGAAAGCGCAAGCATTTGCTTCTCGCCTCCCGAGAGACTGCCGGCACGGCGCCTCATTAGCGGTGCAAGGGCAGGAAAGAGCACGATGGCTCGCTCGATACCATGTTTCACCTGCTCTTTCCCTCGTAGTGTAACACCTCCCATTTCGAGGTTTTCGCGCACTGTCATTTCGGTAAAGACACGATTCCCTTGCGGCACATATGCCACGCCAGAGCGAAGCATCTCCGTTGGCCCAACTCCGCGGAAATTCCGCTCCTCCAGCCCGACCTCGCCTGTCCATATTGGCAGCATGCCAAAAATCACCTTTAGCAGAGTTGACTTGCCGGCACCATTGTGTCCAATCAGCGCGACGATCTCGGCTGCACCGACCTCCAGGCTCACGGCATTGAGGACCTGTTTCTTGCCGTAGCCGGTTACGAGGTCGCGGACGGTAAGAAGTGCACGCGGCGTTTTACCCAACATACGCCTCCATAATTTCCGGCCTTGCCAGAACCTCAACAGGAGGCCCCTCCGCGATGATGTGCCCCTCATCCATCACTATGACTTGGTCAGCCACCCTTCGGACAGCCGTCAAATCATGCTCGACGAGAACAATGAGCTTGTCTTGAACCTTGAGTTTCAGGAGAAAATCAAGGATGTGTTCGATCATCTCCGGGTACACGCCAGCAACCGGTTCATCCAGCAGCAGAATGCGCGCGCCGGTCGCAATGCAGCACGCTAGCGTCAGCAGCTTCTGTTGTCCATACGACAATTCGCCCGCCAGCCTATCCGCCTTGTCTTCGAGGCCGACAAAGCGAATCAGATCCATGCACACGGAACGATTGACCGCCTCCTCCTTTGCTACACCTATCCGTGTGAGCGCGTAAAAGAAATTCTCTCCTCGCTGATTTGGCCGCGCCAACATCACATTGTCAGACACGGAAACCTGCCGCATAAAGCGCAAATCTTGGAACGTGCGCGCAACTCCGAGTCGCGCGATAAGATGCGGCTGCAGGCTGGTGATGTCTTTATCGCCAAGGAACGTCTTGCCAAAATTTGGGCGCAAGATTCCGGTAATCACGTTAAAGAGAGTGGTTTTTCCTGCGCCGTTCGGTCCGATGATGGCAATGATTCCCGAGCTTGGTAACGCCAACTGAATATCAGCCAGCGCCTGCACCCCGTCAAATGATTTTGTTAACCTCTCACACCGGAGCATCGTCAACCTTCTTATCGTTCAAATCTGTACTTGCCAAGGAGGCCTTGTGGCCGAAACATCATCATCACCACAATCACGGTACCGTAAATGATTTGACGCGAGTTCGCCGCGATGTCACTCGGGAGCCCAGCAAAACGAAGGACCTCTGGAAGTGTTACGAGAATGACCGCACCGACTATGGGGCCCGAAAGGCTTCCGGCGCCGCCGATAATGACAATGGAAATCACGAAGATCGACTCGTTGATCGTGAAACTCGTGGGATCGATGAACGTGGTGTAGTGCGCGTAGATCACGCCGGCAACCGCGGCAAAGCAAGCGCTGATCATGAACAACGAGATCTTGACGCGGACAACGTCCTTACCGAGGACTTTCGCAAATACTTCATCCTCGCGCACACAAACCAAAATCCGGCCAATTGGCGAACGTACTAAAAGAAAGCTGAAAGCCAAGGTTATCATGCAAAATAGTGAGGTCAAGCCAAGGAAACCAAGATGTGTGGAGACTCGCCACCCCAGAAGCGAAGGCGGAGGTATTCCAGGAAGGCCGAGCGGCCCTCCTGTCAGACTGACACAATTATTAAACACACCAAAAGCAATGGCCTGTAAGGCGAACGTTACGAGCACAAAGTAGTCGTCGAGAATCCGTAGCGCTGGCCATCCAACCAATAAAGCGACCATCCCTACGACAAGAGTGACACAGGCCATTTCAACCAATAGGTCGCATCCAAAGCGAATCGCCAAAAGCGCGCCTACATACGCACCGAAGCCGTAGAAGGCCGCATGGGCTATTGAGACAAGTCCGCAGTAGCCTGCAAGCAGGTTCAAAGAGCAGGCCAGCATCGTGTAGATCACAATCATGGTGGCGACGTGCAACAGGTAGGTCATATACTGGCCTTCTTTATGCGCTGTCCGAATACCCCTTGGGGGCGGATGATAAGAAAGACGAAAAGGATACCGAATGCAATGGGATCTTGCCATTGGGAGGGCAGCCACCAGGCCGACAATTGCTGCGCGAATGCCACGATCAAGGCACCCAATGCGGCTCCAGGAATGCTACCAATCCCACCGACGATGCTTGCCGCGACTGCCATCATCAAGCCGATGAATCCCATGTTGGGCGTCATATCAACATCAAGCGAGATAAGGATTGCTGCGCCACCGGCAAGCGCTGACCCAAGTGCAAACGCGAGAAGGATGGAGCGATCGACGTGAGTCCCAACAGCGGAAGCCAGGTCCTGGTCGTTGGAAACAGCCCGAAATCGAAGCCCAACGCCAGTCCGATGAAGCAAGAGCCAAACCGCGATCAAAAGTAAACTAGCCGCAATCACGATTGCGATCTGTACTCCTGTTACACGGGCTCCGGCCAGAGCAAAGCCTTCACCAGCAGGCCAGGTACGCAGAGCCTTGTTTCCGTCCCCGAAGACTAGAGATAGCCCGTTCTGCATCACCATGTAAAGACCAAGCCCAGAAAGCAGGAGCGTGAGGGTGCTTGCTCCCCTTCGTCTCATGGTGCGGTAAACGACAAGCTCGCATGCTGAGCCAAGTGCTGCAGCGGCAACAATGCCGCATATAATGCCGATGGCCAAAGGCCACCCCCACAGCGCACTTACTGTAAAGGCCACGTACGCAGCCCAGGCGTACACCGCGCCATGCGCAAAGTGAAAAAAGCGTGCCGTGGAGAAGATTAGCCCAAACCCAAGGCTCAGAAGCGCATAGACTGATGCCGCAACAATGGAGTTAACGAGAACTTGTTCCATTTAGACGTCGGCCACCGTTGGTCGAGCGATTCTCAGCCGCCTGATCAACATCTTTGAGAGCAGCTCCACCGCTTGCCCCTGCTGGTCCTGTAGAATCGGTCGACCAGTGCCATCTATATAATTAGTCCAGCTCAAACGGCAATGTTTTCTTAGCTTGGGGGCATATGGTTTGGTTATTTTGTCTAGATTGTTAAAGACCAACAAAAAGGCAAGTATTTTGTCATCAGAATCCTCAAAAACCGGGCAGTAGAAAAGCCCACTCAACCGAAGTGCGTTGTCGATTTGGTCGGCAATCATCCTTCCCGTTCGAATAGACCTATACGAGACAACTTCGGGCAAACGCCGGTACCACACTTGACCAGCCACACTGAACTTATCTGGAACCCTGGCACTGAGGCAGTCATACATGAACCTCTCAAACATCTCCTTTCCCGCATCCTTACCCTTATAAAGCGCATCTACATAGTCCTCATATACTGTGTCATAATCCTTCGGAACCACAATGCGCAGCACCTTGCGCAGCTCATCCTTGACCATAACAAAAGCAGTGTCACAGCCAAGCAGCTGGGCTGCACTCCTAAGAGCGTTAGTAATATCAGATCCCCAATTCAGGTGTGTGAGTCCATCGTACCAGAAGCGCCATTCTTGGAGTTTAAACTTTTTCGGAGTGGGCGGCCGCCTTTCGGTCGACATGCTTGCCTCCGTGTCACGTCTCGGTTCCCCGTACACAACAACTTCCAGTTGGACATTCTCGTGGCGTTTACGAAACTCGAGAAAGTGCTCATCATGCAGGTATCGCCAAAGAAAGGAGAGAACATACTCGCAAGTAACCTTCCCGACATCGCCATTGTCGCCAATGTCTAAGGCGAGCCACTTCCGTGCTATTGGGAGGTTGATCGAGTATTCAAGCTTTATGAGGTTGGGACTTATAACGAATGTCTCGTATTTCAAAACAAGTGAGTTTACCAGCCACTCAGCGCTCGATCGCGGGTTGACCTGACCAATAACGCGGGCAAAGGCCTTGTAGATTTCATTGTCTGCTCGCCCTTTCACGATATCCATGCCATCAGCAAGCAACAGAATGGAACCAAGCTTAGCGAGCGTAGCGCGGTCGAGCACCGCGCGTGGGGCTCGAGCGGCGACAGTGTCGAAAGGCCAGGGCTTGTCTCTTAATTTGCTGTGGTGATTTTTGACAAAAGCGCGCAACTCATGTGTCTGGTGTAACCTTGCAATGGTCGCAACATACCAAGGATCGAAGGACTCGAAGGCAGCGACTGCGCCATTTTCAGCTTCAAGGTAGTTTGAGAGGACTATCTCTGCAAGTCGACCGTGATAAAGTCGCTGGGTCTCAACGTCGGCTTCAACTAGACGTGCGAACATGCCCACGTCATGAAGCAGTGCCGCAGCATAGACGAGGAAACGCTCGTAAGGGGAGGTTTCGACCATATCGAGGAGCCGGTCACAATTGGCCAGCACCGATGCCGTGTGATTTTTCCCGTGGTCCGTCCAGAGTACCAGGCCATCTTTCCGGATATATTCGTTTGCACAGATATGGTGAACCTCACCTAAGGAAATCAATGCCAGTTTAGCCGCCTCTAAGAGAGCTTTTGTTAATCCAGGGTCGGAGAGTTTCTTAATATATAGTTCGAGGTGGAATGCTTCTCTCGCCGCATTTTCTTCTTGATCGGTCATATTGGATGCTCCGTTGTCGTGATGCGTCTTAAACTAGCGCGAAGGCGAGCGATCAATCCACACAAACTGGCCCTTCAATATCCTCTTAATTCCAACCGGTTTGATGATGTCACCATTCTCGTCAAAGGACATGAGGCCTGATGCACCGGGAAAATTCTTGATCCCGCCCAATGCCTTAGCAAGCGACTCGCCGTTGAAAACGCGCAGGCTCTCACAGGCCTGCATGACCATTCGCACTGCGTCGTATCCGGTGTCTGCAATCAATCCAGGCTCTGAGCCAAACTCCGCCTTGTAGGCTTGGACGAAGTGCCGATAGGTCGGATCGTCGGAGGCGGGCTCGACGGCTTTGGTATAGACGATGCCGTCCGCATTCCTGCCAGCGGTCTTCACAAGGCTCGGGTCCTCCATTGCGGCAACACCGTAAATGGCAACTTTAACGCCAAGCTGGGTGGCCTGGTTGACGATGTTCCCACTTTCCTTTGGATATGAAAGCAAATATAGCCCTTCGGGCTTGCTCGCCTTGATCTTAGCAAGCTGAGTGCGGAAGTCAGTCGCATCTTGCTGAAAACTTTCCGTCGCGGTGATCCGGCCACCAAGCGATTGGAACTCCTGCCGAAAGAAGTTTCGCAAAGCGATGCCAAAATCGTTGTTGACAGCGAGAATCGCGATTTGCTTCTTGCCTTGATTGACCAGATAGCGCGCCATGATCTTTGCTTCATAGGCATCGGACTGCCAGTTGCGAAAGACAAACGGACCAGCGGCAGTGAGCTTTGGCGTGGATGCGCCAGGGGAAAATAGAACAACCTTGTCTTCGTTTGCGAGGGGTGCCGCAGCCATTGCACAAGAACTGGGGAGAGGGCCGATGACCAATGGCACTTTGTCGATCGCCACGAGTTTAGTGAACGCCGACACGGCATCCTTCGGCTCGGTCCTGTCATCTTCCAAGATGATTTTCAGCTTGAGTCTTGGATTTGCTTGGTTGTTCTCCTTGACCGCAAGCTCTATACCATTCTTGCAGTTCTGTCCATATTGGGCGGCGGCGCCAGTAAGCGGCATGATCGCGCCGATTGTAAGTGTCTTCTCTCCGGACTGGCCTCCCGAAGGTGCCGGCGGTCCTCCGCAACCGAACAGGAGTAAAAGCAAGAAACCAGCAAAAGCCAAGCAGCGTCGAATGCCGCTGAGGCCTAGCATCCCGCCATCACGCATTTGACACCCCCTTTGCCCAGCGCACAAGCCAAACTAGATTACCCCTCGGTAGCCCAACCGCGCAAAAGCGGGGGAGTCCTTTCGCATGAAGAATGGGCCGGCGCTGGGAAACATGTTGTCAACAGCAAGAAATGCCTCGAAAAGGTCCTCAATGGTGCACTCGGTGAAACGAGAAACATATCTGTCTAACACTTCGTCGTGGGGAACGGTATCTGTATTCCAGAGGTGGCCGAGATTCGGCTCATCGTGAAACAGTTCATCGAAAAGTCGGCTGCCCGGGAGCGGTGTGATGACACTTGCGTGCATCTCAACAATCTCCGGCCGGCCTCGGAGTTCATCACAGACGGCCAATGTTCGTTTCAGCGACTCAGCGTTTTCTCCTGGCAAGCCGAAAATGAGCGATAGCGCGATGCCGATGCCGTAATCCGAGAGCAGTTGGATGCCTCGCAAAATCTGAGCCGACGTTGTCCCTTTGTTTGTCCTTGCCAGCACGCGATCGTCGAATGATTCCGCCCCGACGAGCACCTCAACAACACCAATCTTCTTTAGGCCGCGGACGACACGTGTTGTCCGGACGTCGTTTGCCCGCGCATAGGCGTGGAAATGCCCCTCGAAATCGGACGGGCGCAAGGCAGCTACCATCTCCAGCCAATCCGTGTCGCTCGTAAACGTGTCACTCACGTCCCAGAAGAACGTCGCTTTCGTCGCTCGTTCGATCTGCCGAATGGCATGCCAGAACTCCTCAGGATTCAACCGCGAGCAAGGCAGATTAGGAATCGAACAGAAAAAACACCCGCCGCAGCGGGATCGCCAGTCACAACCCGTGGACGAAACAATTGCTACCGGCCTGTGGGCTGCCTTGTTCCTGTAATGTCGTCCAAACCGGGCAGCGTAGCGATTGAGGGGCAGAAATGAAAAGTCGGGTACGGGCAATGCACCGATAGACTTAAACTCAGTGTCGTGTGGCCGATGGACGCGGCCACTGGTAGCCCAATACACGTTTGGTACGGAGTCCGGCCGCTCACCTCCTGCAAGCCGGCTGAGCGAAATCTCGCCTTGGCCCGCGACAACGAAGTCGAAACAGTCTCGGTTGAGAAGAATTTGCACGGGCAGAAGCGTCGCGTGAATGCCTCCCAGGACGATCGGGGCCTTTACACCAGTTGCTTTCAGGTTCTGAGCGATTTCGATTGCTCTTGGATAGGTCAGAGTGTTCGCACTGATTCCAATGAGCCCACAGTCGGAGAAGAAACCCGGCTCGATGGGATCTCCCAGCTGGTCATCCAGCAATTTGATATCGATCGTTGGATGCTCCTGGCGAAGGTAGGTAGCAAGGTAGATCAGTGACAGCGGAGGGTAGGCGTTCGCCCGCAAGCACGGCGCCACATCGGCAGGAAGTCCAGCATTTACCAAAACGACACGCATCAGAATATCTTCACAGGGCTATCATAGGAACGGCCTCAAAGCGCCAAGACATCAAGCATGACAACCAACCCAAATTCATCGCTAAGGGTTTCCACGTCATCACACAAATTTGATGCTCTGATTCGGCCCACAGATCGGTATTTTCTTTTTCGTACGGGGCAAGAATATCCCTTAAGAATAAATCTGACAACAATTAATCCTGGCGTCACTAGGTTGGGGAGGCCGTCACACGTGGCCGCTTTCCGGTCCTGGTCCCCGCCGCATCACCGTATTGGGCGTCAGCATGCACGCCAGAGGGGCAAACAATCAGACTTAGGGCACCCCCGAAATCCGGATCAAAGTGCGGGCCCCCCACCAGGCTGCCGGCTCTTACAGTGAACCTGCGGCAGTGCAACGAGCCGAACACGGCCTGCACGAATAAGAGAAAGTTATCCCTGACCAAACATGCGTCGCATGCCAGTCGTTAGCGCAGGCATGTGGCAGGGAAGGCACCCACCCCTGGACGGGGGGGATTCTTTATCCGTGACTTCTCTGCTTTTATGCAAGAAGAATCATGCGGCAATGGCTTTTTGATAAAGCTCAGGAAACGCAGTAAGCCTCAGGCGCAACGCGGTCGCCATGACCCGCCGGCCGCGGTCGGTTACTCTCCATTTGCGGGTGCGCGGTATTTTGGCAATAAGTCTGTGGGCGTTAAAGCGACTCAGGATTCGGCTGACCTTGGCGCTTTGGCGTTTTGGATCATTGGCGAGATCTGGTAAGTGCGGGGAATCTTCCAGGGGAGTACGTATGTCGGCATTGGTGAATCCTCGAATACAATGCTCTCCGGCCATCATCGCTTTGAAGAGTTGAGTGTCATCGGGGGAAAGCGGATTGAAAGCTCGTACGCCGCGGCCGGATGCCGTGGTCTTCCGCGTGGTGACGTCGTCGAGTTGTTGGATCGCAGGCGTGGGATCGTCGACGACGGCTAGCGCATCAAGGTATCTCTGGTTTGCCCTACGAGAGATCTCCTGGTAGCGAAAGAGATAGGCGACGCTTTTCCTCATAAGAACCCACTCCATGGCTTCTTTGCCTTTACGAGTCACTCTCTTTCTGATTTTAAATTCCTCGGGATTGTTGATGACTGTCTAGACACGATCTGTGGAAAGTGGACCCACCTAAGCCGCCCCCCGCGAGCGACCGCTTGGCGCTTGCCTGTCTTGAAGGGGATGTTCTATGGCCTCTTCATCCAATCGGCGTTCTCGCGGACTTGGACCGACCCGGCAAAGGAGAAATGAGCGAAGATCAGTTTGACCCGCCGAAATGGCATAAGCAATTGAAGCAAAGCCTTCAGACACTCGTGGAGAGCAGGTCGAAGTGGAAGGACATCAATGACGGTGACTTCATTGACCGGAATAACATCTTTCGAAGCGAAGAAGGGCACCGATTGTATTCCGCTTGGAGAAAACTCTGGAATCTTGACGAAGAGAAAACGCCCTAACAAGGGGTGTGGCGCCGACGCAGAATATCGCGCGGCTCACACCTCATGTTCGGCCAAAACGGAGAAAATGGAGCATGACAAACACTTTAAAATCAACGGCCTCCACCCATACGAGGTGCCGTCCCTTCCACGTATGCATTCTTGGGCCTTCGGGAATCGGCAAGTTTCCCCTGGCGGGATTGTTCCATCTCACTGGTTTTGATCCCCTCCGCGTGCGAGAACCGCGTGATGACAAAGACAGAGCACTGTGTGTTCCCGAACCTGACGCTATTGACCTATATCATCGGGATACAGGGAGCGCTGGGGCATGGCCGACGCCCACAGCCCCGAGCGATTGGTTCATCCCCGGTGACCACTGGCTGTTCATGAGCGTCCGGGGCGATCGGCAGTGTCTTCGAATTTCTGAAGACGACGGCACCGCAATACTACGCTCGTCCCGACGTGTGGAGATTTTCGCGCCACGCCTGCTCGATATCCTCAGCAATAGGGACGCGTGTCAGACAAAAATCGATCTCAAACCGGAAAATTTGCTCATCCTCCTACTGAATCCGAGTGCCGCCAGCTACGACAAAATGGCCGGTTCACCGGATGGGGACCTCAAGCAAGCGACCTTCTATGCCATCACAAAGCGGATGGAACTCCTGGGGAAGCCAGTGGATATCCCGGATGCTCAAAATAGGGTCTGGCGACTCCCGGACGAAATGGCGGCATGGGTTGATCTGAAGAGGTTGGTGGGCCAATCTTGCGTTGAGTACACGGCTTGGCAGCATTTCGAGTTCCGATACCATCAGCCTGACCGCAGCCTGGCATCTGCGAGGCGGGAGTTGCTCTCAGCTCGAGATACGATTCTGGCTGGCCTTCATAGCGTCCAGTCCAATCCTGTAGTGCAGAGGCTAATGTCTTCAGACGTGATACGCACGCCGGCTGAGATTCTAGAACTTCCAGACTTTGTTTGAACCTTGAAATGTTGACGAGACCGAACAATGCCCTTCCCGCCGGTGATGGTAGCGTTGGCCTGCGAACGATGTCATCAGGAAGTGGTGATCTGCCGGAAGTGCGATATATCCGGACGCACTTGCGAAACTGGTGCAGAGGTAAAAAATCGATCAGCTGTGAGAATATAGTTTTGCCGTTGTACATAAGCCTTCCCCCTTCTCGCCAGAAGGGTAAGGCTGGGGTCCGAACCCGCGTCAATTCAAATTGAAGTCGGTTACACCCATTTCCGTTTGTGACTGTATGGAAAGGCGTGACTTCAAGGAAAACATCTGAAGCTCCGTGGGACAGCAGTGGGACGTTGCCCTATTAGGGATAAATCTTCCCCTTCAGCTCTGTCCACAGAATGACGCCAAGCGACATATAATAGTGCAGCGTCCCCATTTTCTGGGTCGGTTTCCGCGACTTCGATGTCGGAGTATTTGGGATTCGTGGAACGCAGGATCAAGCCGTCCTTCTCCGGCTCGCTACCTTCTATCGAGATCTTTCGCGCGAGCGTGCGTTCGCCCAATCCGGCCAATGCGAACGGCTCAGGCCATCTCATAACGCACACGAAGCCCTGCATCCTCAAACCGGTATTTGCTTGCGTACTTCCGGTCATACGGATTTGGCAATAATCTCAATTGAGGCTTCTCGGAACGGGCGTCCACCACATGCAGGATATGAAAAGATGCCTTCTTGCGGTGTGCCTTGTCGATCGCGAGTCGCACCTCCGATGATCCGAGTTCGAACGAATCATCGTTTCCCTGCGTAGCTTTGACTTCGACATAATGAGTCGTCCCTTCCGTTCGTATGATGAAGTCGCAGCCGTAGGCATCGTTGCAGGCATTTTCCGGGAATTTGTGACGGCTGTTATCCGAAATCCAACTGCTCGGACCAACGATCTCCGTGCCATATTCTTTCTGCAGTGCTCGATATGCATGGATTTCTCCCACCAAACCCAGCAAGTCCTTCATTGCCTGGGGCACGCGACCCGACGGCTTGCCGGGTTTAGTTACTCTCCCCTTCCGATCTCGGTGTACCTTCCGGCGAGGTGGCAAATCGTCAATCTTCTCATGCGTGCCGAGATTGACTCCAGGGAGGCGGCCTTCTTCGAGGGCCGATGTAAGGTGGTCCCACAGATTGCGCAGGTTGTCTTCCGTATTTCGGAATTCTCGACCGCAGACGCTGACCGTCCTTTTCTTCTCTTCCACCGCCTGTTTGCGCTGCTCTAACCGTTTGCGTGCTTGTGCCAAGTCGTCATCGGAGAATCCGAGTTGGTGCAGCAACTCAGCCAACCCCGAGGTGTTGTCGATTACGGTCCACAGGCATCCATGTGCTTCAGCCCGAGGAAGTCGTCGGATGATGCCCAGGCATTTGGCCTCATCCCAACAATCAACAAAGGCCTCACCCAATAGTTCTTCTGTGAAACTCTTCATCAATGTCTCGATCGGGTCCTCCCATGCTCCTGTGGGTGCGCCATTTGCGAGGCACCAGGCGATGGCAGCCTTCTGGACGGTTTCGAGCAGACGGTACAGGCGTTTCTCGTTCTCCGATTGGATGGCTACTGGATCCCGATCGGGCTCGAGTCCCAGGTGTATCAGTCGATTCCGAAGGTCTCCCACGCTCTCCGCAGAAACCATCGACGCTATGATCTCATCTCCGGCGCGCCAGCTTCTGAACAACTCGGCGGTTACACTCATTGCCTGACGGAAATCAACAGACCAGAACTTCGTCGAGTAGTCTGCTGGGCACGCGAGCGACTTTAATTGACCGTCGAGGTCGCTGAACCTACCAAGGTCTGGCCGTTCGCGAAGGAGGTGTCGAACGACCGAACGAAATGGCGTAAGAGCCTCGGCGAGATGTTCTCGGAACTCGTCACTGGCCGTTTCGTTTTTCACCGCGGTCTCACCGAGTTCAGCCAACACTGCATTCCAGCGACCTAGTTGGGCCAATTCACCCATGGTCTCGTAGAGTTTGAGCCCCAGCGAGGAGAACCCCCTCGTTGTTCGCGCCAATTGAAGAGCCCCCGACGAATCCAACGGCGCAAGTTCTATCCGTCCCAAAATCGATATTATCTGGTCCTCTGATATCGCTCCGGATAGAGGCACAAGATCGGCATTGGGTTGCAGCATGAGAACAAGAGGTCTCAACATCTTGATCGCCCAGGACAAATCACCGATCCATTTCTGTTGCACCTCTCCATAGCGGTCTTCAGAAATC
Source organism: Acidobacteriota bacterium (assembly GCA_049511215.1). Classification (GTDB taxonomy): domain Bacteria; phylum Acidobacteriota; class UBA6911; order UBA6911; family UBA6911; genus JAFNAG01. Next base: position 12,452 of record JBEKYG010000009.1, read on the forward strand.
CGAAGCTCTTTCAAGGCTGCCAGAATTTTATCTTGCGAAGGCTCCTCATCTCCGTCCAGCTTGCTCAAGGCGAGTTTAAGTGCAATGTCTAGGTCTCCCCGCTCACGCTCGACGACGGCGGCCAATGCCTCGCTCAGTGCGCTGTACCCGTGTCGATGCTCCAAGGCACAGACAAGAACTTTGTCCTTTGACAGCCAGAGCGCTGGAACCTCGGTCGCAGCGACCCGTTCGTTCCCCGCCCACAACCCGGCCTCCAAGTTGTCCACCCAGACCAATCGGACGTCGCGCAGTTGGACCATTGCTTCGGAGAACTTCTTCGTCCCGCTCCCCTTGCTCTGGCCACCGGCATACGCAAAGGCCGAAAGGACAACGGGAGCGAGCCAATCCAATCCCCACTCAGCCAGGGGCCGTGCACCGGTCACATCCCAAGGATTCCCGTCCACTGCGGGAATCACGGTGAGGTCAGAGGCCAGTTTGACACCGCCTCCGAACACCCTCTGAAACCCCGACTTCAGCCGGCTGGCGTCCTTAGTTTCAATGACGACGACGGGTTTCGAATGGAGGGTTAAGCCATCATGCACCGCCCATCCAGCATTAGGAAGATACACTGGCGAAACCTCAGAGGGCTCCGCGATGTCCAGCGCCCCTGCGCCGTTATGGACTACAAGCTGTCTGGGAAAGGGCCCGCCTTCCGCCGGCTGAAATAGTCCCCACGCCGTTCGAACCTGCCCAATAAATACATCTCGACTTGCGATGTAGAGGTTTGGGTCCTTGAGAGCCCTGGCAAGATCCTCTAGCAGCCTCGCATCCTGCGTTGGCGCATCCTCGTTGTAGCAGGGCATTCCCAATGAAGCAAGAATCGACACGAGGGACTCTTTGCGATCCAGAAGGCGGGAGATTCCAGGAGGTATTGGGCGCAGGTGGCCATATTGCTGCCGACCACCCAAGAGCGCCGCCGATGGAATATACCAGCGGTCCCGCGGTCGGAAACTCAGCAACTCTTCTTCCACTTCAAGGGTAAGCCAAGGAATTTGCGCAAGTGCGAATGCCAATGGCGAACGCACCGAGGGAGAGTGGTATTCGCCGCCGACTTTGCGAAGGTCCACGGTTTCCCAGCCTTTTGGCCAGCTGTCAATCGAGGCAAGGACTGCTCGCGTGAATGCAATCCTGGCGTGCGGTTCCAGTTCATGAAAACGGTCTAGTCCTGGAATCGAGAAACAATCTTGCACTTGGTAGGTGTATTCGTACGTGTACCTCGTCTTGACTTGACTTAACACGTACTCCTTGTATTCCTTCCAGGATTCTTCCCCATAGCAAGGAGGAGTCTTTGTCGGAAGCTGGAACCTTGTCCAAGAGGCGACCTGGAATTTAGACTCCCACTTATCCTTCCTGACCATTACGGGACGAAGTCCGTCCATTACGCCGGCTCGAACGAGTAAGTCCTTAACGGCATGCCCCTGGCCACCCCACAGGCGATGCTCCGGGGGCAAGAGCAATCGAAGCGCCGCATCGCGGCTTTCCGACGTTCCGGCCGCATTGAGATAGATTTGAACTTCTGGACCGGCAGTTCCTTCCCAACCGGGTCCGAAAGCCGTATGCCCCAAGGGGTACCACCCGCCCCTGCACGGAGCAGGAAGCCTAGCAAGAAGGTCCAGGGTGCTCTCGCCCTTGTCTCTCGAAACAAGACTCAGGACCAGCCGCAGTCCCCACCGTAAGATGTCGCCGCAGAGTCTTCCCTTCTCGGATCCAACTGCAACAGGGAGGTCCGGAATCGCTGGAATGAGAACGTTGCGTAGGATCTGTTCCACGCCAAAGGTACTGACGAGACCACGGCTCAGGTATGCGTGAATGTCGGTCGTCTGAGGCCGCCCCTTCTCGCCCTTGACGTGCGTCTCGATGCGTTCGCTAAGGAAGGCCACAAACTCGCGGAGATTCGGAGGGACCTCGTTGATAGCCTCTTCGGAGAGCACCTCATCATCGGTCCCTAGTCTAAGTGGCCGGAAGAAAACGGAGGATTTCTCGTCGCTCGCGTGGAGTTGGCCGTCAGTGCCGAGAAGCACTTTGGTTCCACGGAGTGGCTCCCACCGACCCTGAAAGAGTTTTTGAACATCGCGCCAGAAGCCGCCCCAATCCGCTTTCTTGCCTGTCAGACGCAGCCTCTTTGCCACTCTCTCGACCGTCTCGGCGTGCCAATCATCTAGGGCTCCACTCTGAATTCCCGTCGCCTTGAACAAAGCCTCGATCTGGTGTTCGCGACTTGCCAGCGCTGGGGACACCAGCGCGTAGGTTGCCTCCTTGTAGAGAACCTCGGGAGTCAACACACTTGGCGCTTCAAGCTTTGGCAGGATGCTCGTCCTCACTAGGTGGTTCCATCCCGTCGTCGACAGGACGATGTTCTCTTCGCCAATTTTGGTTGCATTGGCTTCGAACGCAGCTTTGACAGCGGTCCACCACCTTGTCCCCGGCAAGCCTTCATAAGGGGAAATCAGATCCAGAATCGCTGCGGCTTCACCCTTGCCCCTACCGGCAAGGGTGCCGCGCACAATTTCCACTGCCCTGTCGGCTAGCGCTTGGAGAAGTAAGGCGTTGTATGGCTGAGCAAGGTCGACGACTGTGCGGCTCATATCTCCATAGAAGGGCGCACTGAAGTGGGCGCCGCAGCCCGTCGCCAGCTCCGTTGGAAGGTAGATGTTCAGCACACCGGTGTCCGGATGGTCCGCTACGCGGACAGCAAAGGCTACAGTAGCCTCCCGGACTTCCGGCCACTTCCCGGGAAGTTTCGCCACCGCTTGTGCGACTTTGTCTGTTCCAACGGGGTCTTTGTTTCCACCCACTGTCTTGGTCCAAAGCCAGTACCGTCTTGGGGCACCCCTCTCCCGTCCTGGAGCGACTGTCTGCGGGATCAAACGCACCTCGAAACCGCCTTTCGAGTCTCCCTTCCGTCGAGATTGCCTCCGTTCGCATTCCCGGTCCTCCTCTCCGTACACAAGGCGCAGCCGGGAGAGCCGCTCTAGAAAGAGCGCTGCCGATTCGTCCAACTTACTGAGCTTGTTCCTGGCAAGTTCGCGTGCCTCTTCGCTTACCAATGGAAGTCGCACTACCGTGGCGAAGCCGCGTTTTTCAAATTCTCGGACTTTCTTTGCAGCGCTGCCGTACGACATCGGGATCGGCAAGGCATAGGGCGACAAAAAAGCCAACTCCGCAGCAAGCCAATCCCTGTCGTGTGCCCCGTACTTCCGTCGAAAGCCCCGAAGCCGCACGTCGTCCCATTGAACAAGTGGGATCCCAGGCTCAAGCGGGCACTCCGGAGATTTTGCACCACCCAAGAGTAGATGGATTGGCTCCTCGAAGATCTTCGTGACATCGGGACGAAATGCAAAAGAGTAGCCGTCAAACGCCGAACTCTTGGGTTCACTCCGAGAGTAGATCTCCAGGGACCGCGAGATCTCTAGAACGCTTCGGAAGCCAATTCCCTTGTTCCCGATAGACTTCTGTGGATCTTTGTCGCTCTGCCCCAGGTTGGAAATAGCCTGAAAGTTGGAAGGAGTGAATGGCTGACCATCGTTGGCCACATAGAGGGTCCCAAAAGGGTCTTCGTTTTCAGCCAATATGATTTCGATTCGCTGCTCTGTATTTCCGTTAGTCCGCTCGAAAAGGGCATCGTGCGCATTTTGAATCAGCTCGATCAAGAACCGGCCATGATACTGGTGCTCCACCTGCTCCGTGAGGTTGTGCAGACTCCGATAACGCGACGTTCCGTTGGCAAGTTCGTCCAAGAAGCTCCGAATCTCTCCTCGGGTTTTCTCGATAATCTCCCTCTTGAACATGTCCCCAGCTCCTTAGATGGCGCTCTAGGAAACCTTCCCGAACCGCCGCTCGACCTCCGCAAACACGACCTTGCTCCTCCCCGCAGTTACGGTAAACAATAAAGGAAGATCCTTATGCAGTTCCTCCGTGCCAGGCGTTGGAAAACACAGAAAGCTCATCCGCACAGCCTCTGCAATGCCTTGACGATTTCGACCATGCCTTCCGTGTCCTGATGGCAATAGGTTTCAAGGGCTGCCCGGATATCTTGCTTCGCGGCTGGCGTTACATCTCCGAAAGCCATTTCGGCAAATCTCAGGCTGGCGGTCTGGCCGTCGCCGATCTCGAGATCATCATATCGGAGCTTTGTCATCGCCGGCAGGACGGCTTTGAGCGAAGTGCTCCCCTGCTGATCGGGATGATAGTAATCCAATTGCCAGAACGGCACATGGAGATCGACAAAGCGCGGTCGGAGCGACTCGATCCAACCGGCAAATTCCGAGAAGCGGCGCGAACACAAATACAGGATCCTGGTCTCATACGATGCATTGAAAGCGACGATCGACCCGGTCCTGCCGATCAGCTTCTTCAGCATGCCGAGCAACTCAGGACGGGGATCGCCGGAACCGTCGGCAAGATAGGAATGATGCTTGCCAGACTTCCCCAACGCTTCGAGGACGTGCAGGGAAAACTGGAATGGTATCACCTCGTAGGGACTCATCCGGTCGTATGGCGGCACCGCGGCCATGAAAGTCTCGAAATCGAGGAAGTAGAGCGGGTAGGCCAAACTGCCGAGGAACTCCTCGATTTTCTCCAGGCGCATGTGCGGCTTCCGGCTCTTCTCACAAGCCACCTGAATGGCCTGTTTTTCCCTCAGCGGGAAATCATCGGGAATGTCCCTAACCTTCAGAATGCCCTGATCCATCAGCTCATAGCATTTCTGGCCGCCGTAAGTTAAAGAGAAAACGTGGCGCTCAGGCAGGAATGCCCAGCAATCGCCATACAGAGCGCATTCGGCGCAATGGGACCCGACAGGAACCTCGGGACATTTTTTGGCACTCATCACGGCGATCATCCGCTTTGCTTCGGACCGCACAACGTCGGCACTTGCCGTGACCTCATCCGTCACTTCGGTGCGCTGCAGCAATCCCTCAGGGTCCACTTCGCCATCGCGCACGTACGAGGTGTCGACATGCATCAGATAGCATCGATGGATGCGGATGCCGGCGCCTTCATAGACCTGCTTCTGGAATGCCACATCCGGGATATGTTCCTCTTTGACTTTGCTGGAACTCTTGACCTCGATCAGGTCCCAGCGTCCGTTTGCCGCCGGCTTCAGGATATCGGCGCGCGCGTGCAGGCGGCCGTGTACAAAGCCAGCCTCAAAGAGCGGCTTTCTCTGCCGCAGGGCGGCGCGCGTTTGCGCGATCCCCTGCTCGTGCCCGGCGCTCCAGTCAATCTCAATGCCGTCGGGATACAGGGTCTTGGCAAGATCGCCGACGCGATGCCCCTGCCTGAATATTGCCTGCGTGGTTTCATCGACTTCAGGCATTAGCTCCCGCTGATTCTGGTACATCCAGAGCAGTTTGTCGCACTGGAGTCCCAGGAGAAACGCACTCTTGGTAAGAAGTTGCTTCTTTTCCGCCATGTTTGCTCCAAAAGAGGGACCTTCGTTTTCAGTGAATCCCGCCCGGAAATCTCAAACTCTGTCGTTCCACCGGCAGAGCCTGGGACTTGTCCCACAGAATTAACAAATCCAGAAACCGTCGCTCTGCTCGCAAAACCGGGCAAACTCCCGGACGACTTTCCTCAACTTTCGACTCAGTGGTATCGGAACAGATTTTGCCCGGCGCAAATGGGCCGCCATCGATTTCTGCTTCCCCGTATTCAACGTCTGAAACAGGCCCAGGACAGCATCGTTTACCCGCTTCGCCTTTTCATTCTCCTCGGCAAGATCGACCTGCAGCTTCCTCCCGTTAAGCCAGGCATTGAGTTGTTCGGCTATGGTCCTGGCCTGGAGCGGCGTCACCACATACCCATCGTTGGCGAGAAACTTCTTGTAGATCAGTTCCTCCTTGACCCCTGCGGCTAACATGGCGGATCGCAGGAATATCATGGAAAGGACATTGGTATGGAGATACCCCTCACCCCCAAGCTCGCGCCTCTTAGCTACCAGATCAAATCCCATAGATTCTCCTTCAAATCTGACCAAAATCCGCCGCGAGCTCTGCGTTGAGCTTTCTTCCCCCTCTTTATTGGCTCATAGCGAACGCACTGAGATGCACCACCCGGCCATCCACTGCCAGTGCGGCTCCCGTCAACCTGGGTCCGGTCAACCGAAGGTCCTGTCCCTCACCCAGGGCAGGGAACTCCTCCTCCTTCGCCTTGGTCACTTTCCGCAGGAATGCTGAAGCCTTCGCCTTAGTAGGAATTGGATAGGAGCGCGTTTCCGCAGAATCTGATCGCGCCCGATCCAGGGCGTCCAGGCCATAGCTGCGCAGGAGCTTGGCAAAGAGCTTCTGCAGGGTTTCTGGGGAGTCAAACAGCTCGAGTCCGACCACATCTCCTCCGATCGCAAACACCGCCCCGACCTGATCCCCGGCCGGCGTGAATGAGCGTACGTAATCTTCGAGCCGCACGGACTGCTGCTCGTAGATGTCACTCATCGCCGAGGTGGGAGAGGAGGACCCGAACCTGCTGAACTTCTCGTTGATGTGATTCCACACTTCGCCTTGGTTGGAGGTCCTGCGCCCGGAGGTCTTCATCGAATCACTGACCTGGGCCATTTTCCTGGCGCGCCCCTCAGCATAGTGCGCCCTGGGCGCCGAAGAGAATTCCCGGCTGCGATGATGCCACCGCCCCGCCTCAACGCAAGAAACCGGCACCACCAGAGTCTTGCCCACAGGGACCATGATGCTGAGGTTGAGGACGCGGTTCTGCTTTGCCCCCACCAGTTCCTCGCCGTCAAGCAGAAAGACCTTCTTGTCGCTGGAATTGACGAATTTAAGTTCGGGCACGCTGCCGCCCTCGCTCACTTCAGTAATGGCTGCAAGTTTTTGCGCCAACGCTTCATCGAGCGTGAGGTAGTCCGCTGCAGTCTCCTGTTTGCCCACCAGCGGAAAAACAGTCATGTTCTTGAACGTTGCCGGCACCCCGATTTTGACGCCGAGCGCTTGATCTATGATTTGTTTCATATTTCCCCCTTTCCCTGACGCGCCCAGGGTATCAGGCGGGAGTGACATCCGGGGTCATTTGTCCCAGGAAATTTCTACTTTTGAGAGGCTGTCAGGAAGATGTCACCGCGTGAATTTGACTTAAATGGATAAGGCCAACCGATGGAGTTCGGCAACAGCGCGAGCAAGCTCATCCACCAACCTGCGGTGTTCCCCTCGCTCCTTGAAGATCTCGACCAGCGATTCGTAATACCAGAGGCTCCCATCTTTGCCGCCCTTGAAGTGCTCCCAGACT
>JBEKYG010000010.1:0-19087 GCA_049511215.1 Acidobacteriota bacterium
CCTCGCGCAAATCGAGCTTCCTGGGGAAGAGGATATACAGATGGACCGGGGTTGATCCGCTCCCGGCGCCCATAAATAAGCAGGCCGAGTTACTGCCATACCGCGAAGCGGTTTAGTCCAATGCCGTTTATCTCAAGACACCAGATAATAGTTTCGATTATAATTTTGCTGCGCTCAAATCCTTGCAGTCGCGTTTGCATCAAATTCAGACGATGGACATCACGAGTTTTCAGTATCAGACGGCAATTCAACAGATTACGGCTCAGGAACAGGGAGAGGCTGATAAACTGATCGGTGAACTCAAGGGGTTGTGGTGGAAAGAAAACCACTTCTGGCTTTGGAATTGGGTTCTTGCGCTAAACATCTGTTTTGTCATCCTCATGGCAATCTTAGTCATTGTTGGTCTCGCTGTGTCCCGGGGAGTCGCGGCAGCCGGGTCCAAGTTGACATAACACTTCCGTATCGGAAGCTGAGCCACCCCTCGGAGCCGAGACCCGATCATAAAAATTGCGGCTTGTTTGTCTATCCATTGGAGAGAACAGTGATGTCACGCCAACGGACTGCACGACTCGCCGGCGCCCTCTACCTCGCGATGGGGGGACCCGGCGCATTCACCCTCATGTACCTCCCGTCGATCTTCCTCGTGCCTGGCAACGCGACGGCGACCGCGAACCGCATTGCGGCGGCGCCGGGACTGTACCGGCTCGGGGTCTTCGCCGACCTGATGTGCGGGGTCTTTGCCGTCTGGCTGGCGATGGTTCTCTATGACCTGTTCAAGGACGTCGACCGCGGACAGGCCCGATTGATGGTGGGATTCGTGCTCGCCATGGTTGCGTCGGGGTTCGTCAACACGGTGGTGATGGCCGGCCCACTCATACTGACGAGCGGGACCAGCTACCTCTCCGCTTTCGACAAGCACCAGCTCGATGCTCTCACCCTCGGCTTCCTTGGTTTGCGAGGGCAGGGAATCCGGGCGGCGACCATGTATTGGGGTGTGTGGCTCCTGCCACTGGGGATTCTGGTATACAGGTCCGGTTTCCTTCCCCGTATTCTCGGCGTCCTTGTGATCATCGCCGGGTGCACGTATGTCGTCGACTGCCTGGCGTATTACTTCTTCCCGGATTACGCGCGGATCGTCGCTCTCGCATCGATGCTGCCGCAAGCCGCTGGAGAGGGCGGGTTCACCGGCTGGCTGTTGATCAAGGGCGCGCGGGAGGATGCTGCCTGACCATGAAGGCCATCGTCTATCGCAACTACGGTTCGCCCGATGTTCTTCACTGTGAAGACATTGCGAAGCCGACGCCTGGCGACGATGAAGTCCTGATAAAAATTCGCGCCGCTGCCGCCAATCCAATGGACTATCACCTCATGGGCGGCGCGTACATCATTCGCCCAATGACCGGGCTCCGCAAACCAAAGCCGACCTGTCCGGGAGCTGATCTGGCCGGGGAGGTCGAAGCGGTCGGCAGGAACGTGACGCGTTTTCAACCAGGGGATCCGGTATTCGGCGGAGTCCGGCGCGCGTTCGCCGAGTACGTCTGCGCTCCCGAAAACCGATTGGCGTTAAAGCCGGCCAACCTCACATTTGAGCAGGCGGCGGCCGTACCGGTGGCGGGGTTGACCGCCCTGCAGGGCCTTCGCAATAAAGGTCGGATTCAGCGGGGGCAGAAGCTCTTGATCAACGGTGCGGCGGGCGGTGTGGGCACCTTCGCCGTGCAAATCGCCAAATCGTTCGGCGCCGATGTGACCGGTGTGTGCAGCACGAGGAATGTGGACCTCGTCCAATCGATTGGCGCGGACCAGGTCATCGACTACACCCGCGACGATTTCACCCGGAGCGCGCAGCGATACGACCTGATATTCGATTGCGTTGGGAACCGTCCGTTGTCGGCTTGCCGGCGCGTCATGACCCCGAAGGGGACCTTCGTCGCGGCCGGAGTGAGACCTGGCGGTCGCTGGATCGGACCTCTGCCCTTTCTGCTCACACTGTTCGTGTCGTCTTGGTTCGTGAGCCAGAACGTGGTCTTCTTTGTAGCGTCGATCAAGCCGGACGACCTGATCGTCCTGAAAGAGCTGATCGAGGCGAACAAGGTGACACCGGTCATCGACAGGCGCTTCACGTTGACTGAGGTCCCAGAGGCTATCCGATATCTCAAGGAAGGACACGCTCGAGGGAAAGTCGTAATAACTGTGGGGAGGTTGTAAATGGCCGCGGTTTAACCTGGTACCACGGGGTACTCGCCCCCTCCGCTGCCTGGAGGCCGCTTGTCATCCCGGAATCAGAAAACCGCGATTTCACTTATAGGCGTTTCTATCCGGGAGCACAAGGGGAAATCGGGGAGGAAAGGAAGGAAATCCGGGGAGAACTCGGGGCAGGCGGCGAATTGCCGGGCCGAAATCGGTTTCCGAGCGGCAGAAAGCCCGGCAATTCGCCGCCTGCCCCGAGTTCCGCGTTGGCCGTTCAACCTTGCGCAGGTTCTCGATCACACCCCGGCCGAACGGGCGCCTGGCCGGCATCCGGATGGCTTCCCTGCGACGCTGGACATTATTGCCGAGAGCGGGTGTGGGCGCTCGGCGGAGCGCGGGGTTCGAAAGGATCCTTCGCCTGGCAGCGCTCGCTTTCCCGATGGCGCAGGATGCGGTCGACCACCCGCGGCTCTGTAATATCTGGTCGGCCACTGCCACCTGCGCCGCAGCGTCCGTATGTTTGCCGTGGACCGCATCCGTTCGCTCACGATCACAACTCACCCATACCAGATGCCCCTGGGCTTCGACCTCGAGGCCTACGTGCAGGACGCACTGGTAGTGATGCGCGGCCAACCTATAGCGGTCGAGCTGCTATTCGGCCGCGCCACCGCCGCCTGGATAAAAGACCGCCAGTGGCACGCCAGCCAGCAGCTCACGGTAGGCAAGAACGGCACCCTATCGATGACCCTGCGCGTCGCCGACACCCGCGAACTCCTCGGCTGGATCCTGAGCTTCGGCGGCGGCGTGCGAGTCGTGAGCCCGGATTCGCTACGCGCCGCGGTCCGAATTGAAGCGGAAAAGATTTTTATGGGTGAGTGACCTGATCTGTCACTGTCGAGGCATAGGATGAACGGGTGGTCGCCGGCAGGCGTGAAACCGCACGCCGAAAGCGAAATGCCCTGGGACCGACAGAGCCGAAGGCCATGCGGAGGTCCGGGATGCGACGAAGAACAGTTTGGAGATCTGTTGCGGGAGTCGTGACATGGAACGAAACTCCATTGACAATTTGCCGCTTCGGAAGAAGTCGGGGCACACCCCGACAATTACCGGACAAGCTGCAAAGCATGCTGTTTGGCAGGTTGTTGCTTCCGGGATATCGGATATTGGACGGGATTCAGGACCTGATGAGACGTTGGTAGCCAGCATGATTGCCGATCCAAAACCAGATGAGCGTTTCCCCAGCTTGCGGTGGTTTCTGCCGATCCGTACGGACCACGTGTCGTCTGCGACTTTCTTGAAATGAAGGGAGGGGTGAAAGGGATCTTTGCGCCAAAGCCGATACTGTTTGCGGGCGAGAGTTCGAATTTGCGGCGCGAGGCCTCGATAGGCTTCCCAGAAGGTCCCGTTCGCGTGGCTGGTCACGGCAGGCGACGGGTTTTGCTGGCTTTGAAGTCGGACTTGGCCTGGTCGATAAAGCGGCGTAGAGGGCCGCCCGGCCCTGCATCTTCAGCGATCCGGCTATCCCAGACACGCGCCCGATATTCCGCCAGCCATTCGGCAAGGCGTTCGATTTGCTCAGGTGGAAGTTTTTCGATTTCCGCCTCGATATCTTCAACGCTTCGCATGGGAGCAGAATATGCCAAACGCAAGGCCGCCTCAAGCGGCATTTCAGCGTCGCCCCCAAGCCCCAGCCCTGCCAGCGGCTGGAACAGGAGCAGCGATTTGCGGATGTCTCACAGAGCGCCGGATATTGGAGCATTGGGTGTCGTCGGATCTCCATTTTCTGGTTTCCAGCGGATGAAAAATCCAAGGTCTAATCGAGGCAGCACTATTATGAAGCAAGACTGGCCAAAAACTAATTATTCGCGATTGACCTGGGATGTCACATTCGCCTGTTACAAAGCAGATGAGCATCCTGCCGGCATGAGAGCCCAAGCGAGTTTGACGGTTTTGGCGCCGGTCGGGTCTAACACCAGCTGATCTTTACAAACTGGGATTGCATAGAGAAACGTAAATCGCATGACCTAAGTATCGGCAAGTGAGAACATCAGATTGTGACGCATGCTGATATGCGGTCTCTTGAAGAGGAAAGAGAGGCAACCGGATGGAATTTGGTGAGTTCTTCAGGCAGGCGACAACGCACGATCCCTATCCCTATCAGAAAGAGTTGGCGACCGCCGATGCTATGCCCGAGTTGCTGGACATTCCAACGGGATTGGGAAAAACAGCAGGCGCAATCCTTGCATGGTTGTGGCGGAGACGTTTCGCCGGAAAGGAAATCCAAGCCCAAACGCCGCGGCGCCTTGTTTATTGCCTCCCCATGCGTGTGCTGGTGGAGCAGACTCACGCCTGCGCCGTTTCGTGGCTGGACAACCTTGGCCTGCTCGGGGGCCGTAGAGGCGAGGCCCCAGATCGTCCCTATGACCCATGGTTTGGCGACGACGATCCGGAGAAGATCCGCGTTCACATGCTCATGGGCGGTGACGTCGATCGGGATTGGGACATGTATCCGGAGCGGGACGCGATCCTGATCGGCACGCAGGATATGCTCCTCTCCCGGGCTCTGAACCGCGGCTATGCGATGAGCCGTTTTCGCTGGCCGGTTCAGTTCGGCTTGCTCAACAACGACTGCCTTTGGATTTTCGATGAAGTTCAAATCATGGGCAGCGGTCTGGCAACCACGGCCCAGCTCGATGCCTTCCGCAAGAAATTGTGGCCGCCATATCGCACCTCTCGCAGCCTGTGGATGTCAGCGACACTCGGTGCCAACATTCTTCGGACCAGGGAAAGAGAGGACCTAAACCTGCCTGATCCAAACCGGCTTCGCTTAAGCGACTACGACCATGCTCAACCCGCCGTGAAACAACGCTTAGACGCTCCAAAGTCTGTACTGCTGCTCAAAGGTCAGCCCAAATCCACAACCAAGAACGGTCTGGGCATGCTCGATTTGCATTCGCCTGGGCGCATCTCACTCATTGTTCTCAACACGGTCAAAGATGCCCGAGCGGTTTTCGAGGACCTCAAAGAGACCATCGGGAGATCCACCAGCACCCGGAAGGTCAGAGTCGCATTTCCGGACCTGGTACTTCTCCATAGCCGCTATCGCCCAATTGATCGCACCGGGAAATTCGACCGCATCGAGCGATTCATATCCAAACAGGATAAGAAGACTGGAATCGTCTCAGGCCACCCAGGCATGATTCTCGTTTCAACTCAAGTTGTGGAAGCCGGATTCGATCTTTCGGGAGCCCGGCTCTGGAGTGAAATCGCTCCGTGGGCCTCGCTGATTCAGCGTTTGGGGAGGCTGAACCGTGAGGGCATGCAGCCTGAGGCAAGCGCGAAGTTCTGGATGCCAAAATCAGACCTGAAAGGAGAAAACGACGGCAAGGCCCCTAACTCAAAACGGGTTGGTCCTTATGACAAGGATAAACTCGAAAGTGGCAGGAAGCTCATCGAACAGGTGGTCGATCGAATAATGGAGGGCGAGTCCTATCGTGACGCTCTTGACGCGGTCTGTGAATCAGCGGCGGGCAGAGAGGCACTCGCATTCGAGCCAGAGGTTGTTATTCGTCCTCCCGATCTTTTTGGATTGTTTTCGACAGAACCCGACCTTGCTGGCGGTTTCACAAACGTGTTTCATTTTGTGCGTGATCAGGACCGGAACGTGGACGTGCAAGTTTTTTGGCGTGAAGTGGCCACGAACGAGAATCCACTCGATGACGAACCAGTCCCTCGGCGGGAAGAGCTCTGTTCCGTGCCATTTTACGAGCTGCGCAAGTTTCTTGGAAACAAGGGATATGCCTGGGAGTGGAACTTCGAAAAGGGGCGGTGGGAGAAGAGGCGCGCGGCAGACGTGCATGCCGGCATGACGTTAATGCTAGCCCAATTTAGGGGAGGCTATTCGGACGAAATAGGTTGGACCGGCGATCCCGCGGACAAGCCCACACTCCGTGGAATGGAGGATTCAGGCGATTTTCCGGGGGCAGAGGCCATGCCCCCTGAAAGTTTATTCGAAGAGTTGTCGACCCAGACTGATTGGGTTACGTTGCCCTCACACCTCGCCGATGTGGAGCGCGTAACGGGCGACATCGCAAGCGCCCTTGGAATAAGCGGCAAGCCGGAAGCGATCGCACTAGCCACCGCTGCACGCTGGCATGACCGGGGCAAGTCGCTCGACCGATGGCAGCATGCATTGAGTAAATATGTTGCCACTGTTCAAGAGAAGGTCCAACGCATATTGAGTGATCCCAAACAATCCTGTCTACACGAAATCGCCTGCCAGGTCGCGAAACGTTTGCATCCACCGGGCGAAGATTCACGTCTCTGGGCAAAGTTCCCGGATATCAGTTGGGCTTGGACCGACCGTCGTATCTCGAAGCAGGTCCGCGAGCTTTCAAGCGCGGCGCTGAAAACATCCTTCCGGCCCTGGCTACGTCATGAGGCGGCCAGCGCACTTGCGGCGTGGGACAACTGGATAAGTGGCCAACCCGAGCTCACGGCCCTTGCGATCTATCTGATCGCCAGTCATCACGGAAAGGTTCGCACTGTGCTTCGCAGCATTGACAGGGGTGACGAGGTTTTCGGGCTTAATACTGGTGAATCGTTGCCTGTTCTGCCAGGTTATTTCTCGGAAGTGACAAAGCTTTCGTTTACAGCCAGATTGATAGGTAGCGCCGGCACTTGGGACTCTGAGGGCTCATCATTTACCCCTGCAACTCCGTCTTGGGTGGCCGTAGTAAGCGATTTGTTAGGGCAAACAGGAGACGACTCCCCACAGGAAATGAACGCCGTCAGAGAGGGTGAGCCATGTTGCCTCGGGCCATTTGGTTTGGCATATCTTGAAGCCTTGCTTAGGGCAGCTGACTCGCGGGCCAGCAAGTGGCCGGGAAAGGAGGCAAAGCGATGATTCAAAGACTTGCGGCTTTCGACTGTCACGGCATTAACACCGACAGCCTTGGCAATTATCTATGCGGTCTTGGCCTTTTGTCAGCTGTCGCACATGGGTGGCCAGGCCTGCGTGGCTGCTGGCGTGACGGACATTTTGTGCTGCTCGGGGAAACAACTTCAAGCGAAGAAATGCTAAATCGCGTTGTGGATCTCTTGCAGAATCGCTGGGAGCCTACACCCTATGAACGCTGGTGGGTTGGAGCTCAAAAGAAGGACACAAAGGCCAAGGCTTCCTCAGCGATATGGGCGGAACGGAACCGACGCAGTTTGAAAGAAGTCCGGCTGCTGGATGCGCACATCGTTGGAACTGGGCGAAATCGCTTCAATCCCGTCCTCGGAACAGGTGGTAACGTCGGCAAGCGAGATCTGGCCAAACTCCAGAAAGACGCTGCGAAGCTCTTATCCGATCCACAGCGTGAAAAGTGGCTCCATGCGACGCTCACCGGCGAAGCTACTATTCCGCTTCCAGATCTGCAAAGCGCCGGAACCTGGTTTGTTTTCGCCAACAAGACTTATAACAGCGGGCAAGAGTGGTACCGCGAGGGTCGCCTGTCGCCCTGGTCGGTGCTATTCGCCCTTGAAGGCGCATTTTTGCTTGCTGGCGACGTAGCCAAACGCCTGGGTGCGAAGGCTCGACCGTACGCGGCCTTCCCCTTTACCTGCGATCCATTACAGCCAGCCAATGATGGTTGCATTGGCTTGTCGAAGGCAGAGTTTTGGGCGCCACTATGGTATCAGCCGGCCACATTTATTGAAGTAGTTGCACTACTTCAACGAGGGATGGCTCGGTTGGGTGGGCGGGCGGCAAAGGCGCCCCATGAGTTCGCCATTGCGGCCCGAGCAGCTGGCGTAGACGCCGGCGTAGCCGAGTTCGTCCGGTACGAGCTGCGGCAAACAACTAGCTCACAGGTCTACGAAGCGATACCGCGCGGGCATATAACGGTTTCGTCGAGCCGGTCGGCCACTATGCAGGTTGAAACGGCAACCGAAGCGCAGTTACTGATGCAACTCATTGCATCGGGCTGGCTGGACAAGCTGCCTTATGAGCCGCGCGATTCCAAGCAAAAGGGCAAGTTTGTTGGCCTTCGTGGACCGATTGAAGCTGCCATTGTGAAAATCGCTGAAAGCCCGTCGGAGCCAGAGAGATGGCGCGAGCTTTTGTTGCTTCTGGCTGCCGCACAAGCCCGCATAGATCGAAACAAGAACTTGCGCGACCGATGTATCCCATTGCCGTTGCTGAGAGCGGGGTGGTTCGCGCGCGCCTGGCCTGGGATAACGCAGCCTGAGATAATAATCGCGCGTTCCATTGCCTCGATTGGAGCAGGAAGCGATCATCCCTTCCTGGTGAACGTATTTGGTGTGGATGTTGTGAAAAATGGGCGAGGCATTCTCTTCCCAAAGGCTCGACCGCAACGGTCAGTTTGGAACAGCGGAGATCCCGGGCAAGCGATGACCCAGGTCCTGCAGCGCCGTCTCATTGATGCAGATACAATGGATCCTATCCCGCTAGACGCAACCCGTCGATGCCCGGCTGCATTGGTCTATAGGCTGTTGCGCGGGGATCCCAGTCTCGATCTCGAACTGATCGCCCACTGGCTGCCAGCGCTGTCATTAATCGACTGGAGAATCCCGAATCACAGTAAGCGGATCCAATCCGGACCCCATTCTCCTGCTGATGGAGCGTGGCTACTGCATGCGTTACTGCGTCCACTCTTTCACCCTCGGGCGCTGCGGATTTGGGAAAAAAATCCGGACAGGGTCCTTCCTCACGCGGGACTCGCGCTGCGAATTTTGCATCTTGTCCGCCATGGTGCCATAGACGAGGCCGTGCAGCTGGCTCGCAACCGTTACTTGGCATGGGGGCGAGCCATCGTGGTTCCGCCAGTGGATCTGCGCACAACCACTGAGAACCTTGCCGTCGCGCTTCTCGTACCAATGCATGATCTCGATGTTGAACAACTCTTGGTTCGATGGTTTCAACCATCAAAAAACAACCCATCTTGAAGGAGGCCTTAAATGCCTGAATCTAATCCGGAACAAGAACCGCAAAGCCAGTGGCTCGAAACAACCGGCCCAATATGCTTGATCGTGACAGCACAGCTTGCGCCTATCGCGAATCTGAACAGGTTTCAGCCCGCCGGATTCCCGGAAGTTGGCCATGTGATATACGACGCTCCTCGTGACGACGGGAGGACAGAAAAAGTGTGCATTGTGGACAGCCCGGCCAGCATGGCTAATCACCTGGAGACCGTCTGTTTCGCGGGCGCCTCGGATGTCGGCTTGCATCCGGACCTGGTTGGCCTTCCACATGTACTTTGCGTGACAGACCGCGAGGGTTCGAATGAACACAAAGATCGAATTGTCGTAACCAGCTTGACCGAAGGACACCGAATCGCGTCCGATTACTTTCTCGACGGAAAGCTGATTGAAGACGGGCAGCCTTCCGCAGAGACCTTCCGCCATCGCCTGCGACGCCAATTTGAGATCATCGAAGTTAAAAAGGATAAGACATACTTCATCCCTCCTGAAACTTGGTGGTCAATCTACGAGACTATCTTACAATATGACCCTAACTCACTAGTGCATGGCGTAATGTTCGCCAAGGAACAGATCAAGATTAGCCGCCTTTTAACGGCCCATCTTGAGGCGTTTGGCGCTGACCGCGTGGGTCGCTCTGGGGTGAAATTTGACCGCCTGGGCAAGACAACATCGGGACAGCCTATCTTTGCGGTCGATGAGGAGACGGCCCGGGAGATCAGGGCAACGTTCATCATCGACCTTGCGCTACTTCGATCGTATGGTCGGAACGAGCATGGTCTCAACAATCCACAAAAAAGGCTGCTCCTGGATCTCGCGATCTGGAAAATAGCACAGCTGCTGGCTCGCCCATTCCGCTATCGGAGCGGATGTCAGCTCAAGTGCGAGAGCCTCGTGCTATCCACCGAGCCGAGGGCGGGCTTTGAGGCACAATTGCCCTCAGTAGATATGCAAGCGTCTATTCGCGCATGCCACTTTCCCAGTGACCCCATCGCGCGCGTTTACTACCCGGCGAGCGAACTGTTCAAGCCCGAAAGAGAAGAGCAAGAAGCTACTCCTTCAACGGAGGAAAAAGCAGGCGAAGAGGAATCGGAGGACTAGCCAATGTCCCTGATCATTGAGCAATATTTTCCGTTGGGGCGGTTCCACGCGACGCGCTGGAACCAGAATCCGTTTGAAGATCCATATGGTGAATGGCCGCCCTCCCCATGGCGGCTCCTTCGCGCACTGGCAGCCAGATGGATCCAATACAGCCGCGAGACTGGAGATGAGGATCGACAGGCGCGTGATGAACTACTCAGAGTCCTGGCAGCTGAAGTACCGGGGTTTTTCATCCCCACACTGACGCTGAAGGGACTGCCGTGGAGGCAGTACCAGCCATCCGAAATCAAATTCTCAAAGAAGAAGGAGATTCCAGAGGTAAAGAAAGCAGTCCGGTCACTGGTCCTGGACAATTACCGAGCCATCCCACGTGGCGAGCCTATCTATTGGATCTGGCCCTCCCTCCGGCTGAATGGAACTCAAGAGATCCTACTGCGCGAATTGCTCAGCCGCGTGCTTTACTTTGGCCGTTCCGAGAGCTTCTGCCAGTTCGGGATAAGCGATGTGGCCGAGGATGTCGCGGTCAACTGCACTCTTCTGGCTTCAAGCGACCGGGGCGTGCCGGTATTAGTAGCGAATCCTGGAGTAGACCTTGACATTGCTGTGCTCCTGGCCGCCACCGACGACAAGTTGATTGCCAGACGCCGCATCCCCCCTGGCACCTCTTGGTACTATGCGCAGGTTCCGCAATGCCCGGCATTTCGGCCAACGGAGTCTCCCATGTTCGATTTCCCCGACAAATTGACCGTGATTCAATTCGCGCTGGGCGGGCGCGTGTATCCGCCGCCAGAGCTTTGGGTAAAAATCACGGAGCGTTTTCGCGGGCGCGTGCTCCGACTGTATGCTAGACGCGTGACGGGGAATGTTAAGGCTGCCTATCGCGACCTCACGAGCCTTCAACGAAATGAAATCGGTTTTCTCAGCGGCAAAGACGCAGAAGGACGAGCCTTGGAGGGTCACCGGCACGCCCACTTTGCGCTTTGGCCGGATGTCAACGGACTCCCCACACGATTAATCTGCTGGCGAAACACGCCCTTTTTAGCAGCAGAACTCAATGCTTTGCTTTCTGCCTCAGAGCGCCCCTACTCGTGGGAAACAGGTAGCGCGGATTGGACTGTGCGGCTTGTTCCTCTGCCGTTCGAAACGCCACCGCCATCTGGATTCGACGCCGAGTCGACAAGCTGGGTCAGTGCCACTCCGTTTGTGGTGCCCGGAAACCGGCGAAGGTTCCGGGCTAATGGACGCGCGCGACCGGGAGAAACGACCGAGCGACTCATAGTCAAGTTGCTCCGGAAGTCGCAGTTCCCTGAGCCTGTTGCTGTCATACCGATGGACGACACCAACGGTGCTCACTGGGTTCTGGTTCATGAGAGCTACACGGAGAGAAAACGAAGAAGTTCAGAACGTTCCACCGTTTTTCGCCTCGGCTGCAAGGTTCGAATCACTTTCCCCCATCCAGTGCGGGGGCCAATTTGCCTGGGGCATTCGTCACACTTCGGACTGGGCCTGTTTGTTCCGCATCTGGGGGATCTACACCGATAATCGTTCTTGGGGATATTTCGGGGATTCAGAACTACCTGTTCGATGTGGCCGATGTCGGTGGGGGGCAGGCGCGGCGATTGCGGGCGCGGTTTTTCTAGATCCATGCTTGCGGAGGCTGCGGCGCTTCAGACGCTGCGGGCGCTCGGGTGGCCGCGTGATGAGCAGCACTTTGTTCTGTCGAGTGCAGGGAAATTTAGGCTTCGCGGGCCAGATAATGCGGGAACGTCGGAGCGGCTGCGTGGATTCGAACGGGAGTTTGCCGAGTGGCTGCTTCGCGAGACGCGCGGCGCGCGAGTTTGTCAAGGAACTCAGCGACCTGCTGCAGCGGTCGGCCGAGTAGGCGGCTCGGATCAGCATCACCAGTGAGTCAGCCTTGAGTCGTTCGTCCATAAACTTGCGGTCTTGTGCGCCGACGTGCCGCCCTGGTTTGCAGGCTCCGAATCGGGGGAACAGGTGAATGACGATGCCAAAAACCTCTCACCTTGCGGTATCGCCATTGTCCCAGCGACATGGCTGAACCAGATGGCGTACAATAATCGCGGGTCTTGCATTTCAATGTCCCGATTAACAATAAGGAAAAACGATGACCCAGCAACTTGTAATCAAGACATCAGACAAAGACTCGCTCAAGGGGCTGGTCGAGTCTGCATTGGAGAGGGAAAAAAAACTTCTCCAGGCATCGATTGAAAAAACCCGGGCCCGATTGGCCGAGTTTGAAAGGCGGTTCGGGATGAGCTCGATGGAGTTCGAGAAGAGGCTGAGGGCTGGAGAGCTCCAGGAAAATCCCTCCGTCACCGAATGGCGCATGGAGATCGGCATGCTTCAACTGCTCGAACGGAAATGCGCATCCATTGAGGAGTCCAGCATTGTCGATTGAAGAGTACTACCAATCGCAACTGGCCGCTGTTGGACTCTCCCCTTATGTGCAGTCATACGACATTGAACTCGATAAACGCGGCCCGAGACTGGGACTGATCCGCGGCGAAGTTCGGTTTCTGGATGGCTCTCTTCTGTTCTATCGGGAGCTCGTGGATCTGGAATTCGAGCCGGTGCGGGCGATGTACAGCTATCATTACCAAAAGGCCGATTCTGTACTGATCTTCCGTTACGACGACACACCGCATTATGCAGACCTTCCCGGCTTTCCCCATCACAAGCACTCTGGAACGGAAAGCGGTGTGAGCCCCGCCAATGCCCCAGACCTGCTGCGCGTGCTGCGCGAAATCGAAAGCCGGTTATAGATCGAGATGCCGTCCCTGGCGGCCCGCGCCCTGCTCCTCACCAAAGATATCCGGCGCTCCAAGCATTCCGGGGTCATTGCTGCATAAGTCGAAGAATTCTGGATTTAATCCCTGTCCGGGGTTATGATAATCGAAAACTATCATTTTCTTTAACATGATTATAAGAAAGATAGATTTGTCGGGTGCCAAGCGCCAAAGCTGCTTTCTCTGGGGGCCGCGCCAGACCGGGAAAAGCACGCTGCTGAAAGCCCTGTTTCCCCGCGCCCCTTATTACGACCTCCTGCTGTCTTCCGAGTACCGGCGGCTGCTCCAGGATCCGGGAGTGCTGCGGCAGGAATGCGAGGCCGCCGGATTGAGCCGCGCGACGCAGAAGGAACCCATCATTATCGACGAAGTCCAGAAAATCCCGGAACTCCTCGACGAAGTTCACTGGCTGATTGTGAATCGCGGCCTGAGGTTCATACTCTCAGGATCCAGCGCGCGCAAGCTCAAGCGCGGCGGGGGAAATCTTCTCGGGGGGCGCGCCATCCGCCTCGAGCTGATGCCCCTGACGAGCGCGGAGCTTCCCGAGCTGTCCCTGGAGCGCGCGTTGAATCACGGCCTGCTGCCCGCGCATTACCTTGCCGAGGATCCTCGCTTGCTGCTCCGCTCTTACGTCGGTGACTACCTGCGGGAAGAGATTTACGCGGAATCATTGGTGCGCAACCTGCCGAGTTTCCAGCGCTTTCTCGACGCTGCGGCGCTCTGTAACGGCCAGATCGTAAACTATGCGGCAGTCGCGCGAGACGTCGGGGTGTCCGCGCCGGGTGTGCGAGGTTATTTCGAGATCCTCACGGATACCCTGTTGGGCACATGGGTGCCGGCCTTCCGCAAGCGCCCGAAGCGGCGCGTGATTGAATCGCCGCGCTTCTACTTCTTTGATGTCGGCGTCGCAAATGAACTGGCGCGGCGGGGCGAGCTGCTGCCCGGCTCCTTCGAATTCGGGGCCGCCTTCGAGCATTTCATCTTCATGGAACTCCGCTGCCATGCCAGCTATTCGGGGCTTCACTACCCGGTCGCATACTGGCGAACGGCTTCGGGATTCGAAGTGGACTTCGTCCTCGCCGACGGCGCCGTCGCCGTGGAAGCCAAGTCGACGGAGCGTCCCTCGCTGGATCATATGCGGGGGCTCAGGGCGCTCCGGGAGGAAACTCGATTGAAGCGGTCCATTCTCGTGTGCCGCACTCCGCGCTCGAGGAAAACCGAAGAGGGAATCGAAATCCTCCCCTGGCAGGAGTTCCTCCGCCGGCTTTGGGCAGGAGAGATCATCCATGCTCGGTGAGCGCGCGGGAATGGGGTCGTTTCATGCCTTCGAGGAACTCGGCCCGAGCAAATCCGGCTAGAGAATGCAATTCAGAGCGCGAAAAGCGCCGATAAGTGTTGTATGCGCATGAGCTACCTGGTTTGCTACGACATCTGCGACGAAAAGCGGCTGCGCATGGTGTTCAAGAAAATGAGAGCTTATGGGGATCATCTCCAGTATTCGGTATTCGAGTGTCAAATGACGCCGATGGATCTGGCGAAATGCCGCGCAGACCTTAACGAGATCATCGATCACAAGGAAGATCAGGTGCTGTTCGTGAACCTCGGCCCGGCGGAAGGGCGCGGCGATCGGGTGATCACCGCGCTTGGCAAGCCATATACCGCCATCGACAGCCCCTGTATCGTGGTGTGACGCCATGAAATCGCCTGCAGAGCGGGAGGAAAGCAGCCGGTCGGCTTTGCCTGATTACCTGCCGGCGCGCATGCTCAACGAGTTCGTCTACTGCCCGCGGCTGTTCTTCTACGAATGGGTGGACGGCATATTTCAGGAGAGCACCGACACCATAGAGGGCAAGTTCCAGCACCGGCGCGTGGACGAGAAGGCGACGGGGCTGCCTGCCCCGGAGGATCTTGGAGACGACACGCTCCGCTCGCGGTCGGTCACACTTTCGAGCGACCGCCACGGCGTGATTGCGCGCATGGACCTGGTCGAAGCCGCCGCCGGCGCCGTCACACCGGTCGATTACAAGCACGGCGATCCCCGGGAGACGGACCACGGCATCGAACTTTGGCCCACCGACAAGATTCAGCTTGCGGCGCAGGGGTTGGTCCTGCGAGACAACGGGTACCGCTGCGAAGAGGGCCTGGTTTATTACTTCAAAACGAAGCAGAGGGTACGCGTCGCCTTCGATGACACGTTGACGGCGGAGACGGTGCGCCTCATCGGCGAGGCGCGCGCAGTGGCGGCCGCCGGACAGATTCCATCGCCCCTGGAGGATTCGCCCAAGTGCCAGGGGTGCTCGCTGGCCGGCATCTGCCTGCCGGACGAAACGATCGGGCTGTCTGCTCGCGAGCGGTCGGAGGACGCGATCCAGCTTCCCCTGTTCAGTGACGGCCCGCGGACAACGGCTCGCAGGCAGGATGCGCTCCCCATGCGCAGGCTAATCGCACCCAGGGATGATCTCCGGCCCGCGTACCTGAACACACAGGGACTGCGCGTCGGGAAGTCCGGCGAAGTGCTTCAGGTGCGCGAGAAGGAAGCCCTCAAACAGGAAATCAGGATCGGCGAGATCTCGCAGCTCAACTTGATGGGCAACATTCAGCTTTCGACGCAGGCCGTTCAGAGCCTTTGCTATGGCGACGTTCCGGTCTGCTACTTCTCGCAGGGTGGCTGGTTTTACGGCATCACCACGGGGCTCAATACGAAAAACGTCTTCCTGCGCAAGGCCCAGTACCGCCTCGCGGAGGAAGAATGGTTCGTGCTGTCGCTGGCCCGCAAACTGGTGGCGGGCAAGATTCGAAATCAGAGGATCATGCTTCAGAGGAATCACGTCGAGCCCAAGGCGATCACTCTCCAGCAGATGAAAACGATGGCGGAAAGGGCCGAAGAGGCGCAGAATATCGGCGAGCTGCTGGGCATCGAGGGGAATGCGGCGCGCCTCTATTTCGGCGATTTCGCCGGCATGATCAAAGCGGAGGAAGACGCGGATGTCCCGAAGCAGTTCAAGTTCGATTTTTCCCAGAGAAACCGCCGACCGCCGCGCGACGCCGTCAACGCGCTGCTGTCGTTCGTCTACAGCCTGCTGGCGAAGGATTGCACCATTGCCTGTTACGCCGTGGGTTTTGACCCGATGATGGGTTTTTACCATCAGCCGCGCTTCGGCCGCCCGGCTCTGGCGCTGGATCTTATGGAGCCGTTCCGGCCGCTGATCGGCGAGTCCGTGGTCCTCAGCGCGATCAACAACCGCATGGTCCGGCCTAAGGATTTTGTGGCGGCGGGACCGGCGGTCTCGCTCACCGCCGCGGGGCGGAAGGGGTTGCTTCAGGCTTACGAGCTGCGGATGGACAGCATGGTGACGCATCCGATCTTCGATTATCGTGTAAGCTACCGGCGACTACTGGAGATCCAGGCGCGCCTGCTTGCCCGGTTTCTGCAAAATGAGATCGGCACCTATCCCGTCTTTGTGACTCGCTGATCCGCGCTGCGAGCGGCAGGGTGCTGAGAAAAGTGGCGCGGGTGCTCGCGCCCCGGATTTATATGGAGATTCAAAGGCCTATGCGAGCCATGACAGGTCTGGCGGCAGATTTCGGCTTCGCTCGCAGGCCGTGCTCGAAACCCAGAGCGCAGATCCTTGACAATTCGAGGTTTGGAGGAGACGCTGTTTCCGCGATCAATTGATCGCGGCCCCATTGAAGCAAATCCGTAAGATCGGATTGCAAAGATACAAGTCCCGTTTCCGCGATCAATTGATCGCGGCCCCATTGAAGCTTGTAGATGGCAAGTTCGTGGTCGACGCGCCCCTGTGGTTTCCGCGATCAATTGATCGCGGCCCCATTGAAGCCCGGCAGGGATGGCTCAATTGGATGGTCAGGACCCCCGTTTCCGCGATCAATTGATCGCGGCCCCATTGAAGCTTTGTGGCCTGGCGATGGCGCGGGGCAATATAACACGTTTCCGCGATCAATTGATCGCGGCCCCATTGAAGCCCGACGTCGGGCGAACCTCGAGAAAGTGCCCGCGGTGGTTTCCGCGATCAATTGATCGCGGCCCCATTGAAGCGTCTCAAACAATACCCGAACATGGCAAGCCTTATCCCGTTTCCGCGATCAATTGATCGCGGCCCCATTGAAGCTCGAGGCCGAGCGCCTTGATCCGAGCCATGGCCGCGGTTTCCGCGATCAATTGATCGCGGCCCCATTGAAGCGAGACGCGCGAAGAGGCGGCGGAGTTTATTCATCGCGTTTCCGCGATCAATTGATCGCGGCCCCATTGAAGCTTGATCGCCTGCATGAATCGCCCGCTGTCGGCCACGTTTCCGCGATCAATTGATCGCGGCCCCATTGAAGCAAACTCTCGATCATTGCAAGTTTGTCCTCGCGCAGGGGTTTCCGCGATCAATTGATCGCGGCCCCATTGAAGCTGGATGAACGCCATCTTGTCCTCCTTGACCCGGTTGGTTTCCGCGATCAATTGATCGCGGCCCCATTGAAGCGAGTGTCCGTTGCCGGATCTGGCCTTTGAATCCCACGTTTCCGCGATCAATTGATCGCGGCCCCATTGAAGCATCAGCCTTCCGGTTGCGTTGAACACAGCCGCTGTCGTTTCCGCGATCAATTGATCGCGGCCCCATTGAAGCACGGCGGAATCCAGAGGAACGCAACGATATTATGGGAGTTTCCGCGATCAATTGATCGCGGCCCCATTGAAGCGGGGGCTATCCATAACTCTTGGACTCCCTACGATCCATGTTTCCGCGATCAATTGATCGCGGCCCCATTGAAGCAACTATGCGGGCGTTCGTGTCATAGATATTACCAAGTTTCCGCGATCAATTGATCGCGGCCCCATTGAAGCCGTGCTGAATCCTGGGCTTGTCGCCGTCTCGGTCGATGTTTCCGCGATCAATTGATCGCGGCCCCATTGAAGCCATTTATATTAAGTCTGAATGCTCCTGGTGGAACTTGTTTCCGCGATCAATTGATCGCGGCCCCATTGAAGCAGGGTTGGCAGCGGTACAAATTCGCCGAGGCGCGTCGTTTCCGCGATCAATTGATCGCGGCCCCATTGAAGCGCCAGTTGCGCATCCGTCATGGCCAGCATTTCCAGGACGTTTCCGCGATCAATTGATCGCGGCCCCATTGAAGCTTCCGCCGTGGTCATCATTCCGGTCTTGCGCTGATGTTTCCGCGATCAATTGATCGCGGCCCCATTGAAGCCAGCCACTCGGAGAGCAGGCCGGCGCCGTCGACTCGTTTCCGCGATCAATTGATCGCGGCCCCATTGAAGCTCGAAAAGGGAATCCTCGCCGTGTTTAATCATGGTGGGGTTTCCGCGATCAATTGATCGCGGCCCCATTGAAGCGAGAAGTAGCGGAGGTCCCATTTGCCGCTCCACCTGCGCGTTTCCGCGATCAATTGATCGCGGCCCCATTGAAGCGCCAGTTGCGCATCCGTCATGGCCAGCATTTCCAGGACGTTTCCGCGATCAATTGATCGCGGCCCCATTGAAGCGGAGTGAGCCATTTGGATGGAGAGTATCAGAGGCAGGGAGTTTCCGCGATCAATTGATCGCGGCCCCATTGAAGCATCGCGTCCTGCACGGCCTGGCGGCTGATTCCGAGAATGTTTCCGCGATCAATTGATCGCAGCCAAGATCCGCATGCGGCTGCCACATTGCGGGCACGACAAAACGTCAATCAATAACCCGGCGCGTAAGTTCCCCCACCAATACTCGCGGGGACAGCAACCGCGTTTGTTCCGTGGCTTTTCGGCATCGGGAGAGGGGATGTGCGCTTTTCGCGCTCAGGGGCGGGGCTGCTTCTTGCGCGCCTGGTAGGTGCGGGCAAGCTCCATGAAGATGCCGACGTCGCGGTCAAGATCGGTCTGGGTGCCGTCAAAGAAGAAGTTTCTGATTGGGATATCGTCGTGGTCGGCACTGACCTTCGGGTAGATCGCCTCGGTGACGATCCCGTTCATGCAGGTGAAAGGAGAAATGTCGACCACGCCGTCGC
>JBEKYG010000011.1:0-18903 GCA_049511215.1 Acidobacteriota bacterium
CGCCTCAACTGGAATTTTCTCCGCTAGTTCGAGTCGAGACAACAGCATCGACATTGGAGGGTGAGTGAAAGCCAGGTTGGAAGGAATCAAGAGTATCATCGAGACCTTTTCGCTGTTTCTACGGGAAGAGCAGCGGGCTACCCGGACATTGCTGTCATCACTTCTCGAATCAGTCAGGGCGATCCAGGGCAGCACGGCGGATCGGCGCTTTCAGCGCGTGATCGCGGATCTGAAAGCCCTCCAGAAGCGCTCCGATCTGCTTGCCGAAATGTCGTGCGGGGATTATCTGGAGAAGCTCAACTCCGCGCTCGCAGAACTCCAATCCTCGCTCGACGACTGCCGGCTGGCCCGGGTGATCACCTCGGTGATTGGCGTCGGACCGCTCTCATTGAAGTCTTTTTGCGACGTCCTGTTGGATTGCCTGGTTGAATCCACGGGTGCCACACGTGGATTCCTGCTCTTTTACCTTCCGGAATCGACCGAAGCCGCCGTGATCGCGGCGCGCAATTTTCAAACCGACAACCTGTCAGTCGAAGAGTATGCGTTCAGCCGCACCCTCCTCCGTGAAACCCTGAAACGCGATGAAGCGCTCCTGGTTGCGGATGCCTCCCGTGATCCCGCATATTCGAATGAGGTGAGCGTGGTCGCCTATGAACTGAAATCAGTTCTGGTGGCGCCTATCCGGCATGAAGGCCGGAATGTCGGAGCGATCTACCTGGATAACAAATCGATCGCATCCGCGTTCCATGATGAGGATCGAAACCTCCTGGAGCGAGTATCGAACTTTGCCGCCCTGTTTTTGCATCACGCCCGCCTCATGCCGGCAATTTTTCATCGAGAAAAGCGAGTTTTCCTGGATGAGCGGCGGGCTCCCAATGAGATCCTGGGGCGGGATCCCAAAATGCTGGAATTGGTCGGGACGGTTCATCGGATCGCGGACATTGACGCCGCCGTGCTGATCCAGGGTGAGAGCGGCACGGGAAAAGAACTCGTGGCCCGGGCACTGCATGCGCAAGGCAAGCGCCGCGACCGGCCGTTCGTCGCCATCAACTGTCCGGCGATACCGGAGAATCTGCTGGAGTCTGAATTGTTCGGCCACGAGAAGGGCGCATACACTGGGGCCGCCGAGCGGTTCATCGGGCACATCCAGGAAGCGGACGGAGGCACCCTGTTTTTGGACGAAGTCAGCGAGCTGGCATACCCGATGCAGGCCAAGCTGTTGCGCTTTCTGCAGTCGCAGGAATTCCGGCGCCTGGGCGGAACCGAAATAATCAAGGTGAATGTCCGTGTGGTGGCGGCTACGAGCAAGGACCTGAAAGCGCTGGCCGCAGAAGGTAAATTTCAGGAAGCTCTATACTACCGCCTGAGCGTCATCCCATTGAGTCTGCCGCCGTTGCGCGACCGCAAGCAGGACATCCCGCTGCTGGCGGATCACTTCTTCAGGAAATTCTCCGAGATCTACAAGGGCTCATTAAGCGTGGACAATGAGGTTTATGACTTTCTAGTGGACAACCCATTTCCCGGCAACGTGCGCGAACTGGAGAATCTCATCCATCGTATGGTCGCGCTGGCTCAGGGAGATTCGATAGCGATGTCGGATCTCCCCGCGGACTTTCTGAAGATCTCCACGCAGCGCATTAATCTGCAGGGCGATCGCATGCGCCGCATCTTTCCCACGCCGGCCAGGGACCTCGAGGAGCTGCAGCAACACCAGAAGGTGATGGCCAGGGCCTTCGCCAAGGAGAGGCGGCAGCTCGCGGAGCGTGCGATCAAGGAAGCGGGCGGCAACGTGACGGAAGCGGCCAATCGCCTGGGCATTCACAGGGTTACGCTCTACGAGATGCTGGGCAAACCAAAGCGCGGTTGAGGCAGCGGAGATCACTTGGCTAGACAAGCCCGCTGTAGCCCTACCCCTTACACCGCTCCATTCCCATAACCATAATCGCCAGAAGTGCATCGAACCATATCGCGCCCTGGAATCTTGTCGAGGCCTGGCAATTCCCTGCCGAGTGTAGCCCAAATGGCGACATTCAGTAGTCTAACAATTCCCCGCCACGTTTCCGCCAATTACTTGATTAGGCAACGGTTACAGTTATTGTGCCCAGCAGTTGATCCCTGGCATGGCTATTGCCTCTATTGGCTGTCCAATTCATTCTTGGATTCATCCGCAAGGTTTTTGATACCGATTATGGCAGGGTCTCGGGCGCCGCATTATCGAGGAGCATCGTGGGGCGACGGGCTGAGTGATGACGCCGATCCGCCGATTGCGGCAGGACCAGATCGTATAAGCGCCGACTAGTTTATTGTGGTGTTGTCGGGTAATACGTTTGGGCATCATGATCCCACGGTATCTGACCCCGATCGCCGGGTGAAGATGCACTCTGCTTACCGCTTTCAATTGAACTGGAGGTAAAAAGATGCGTGTGAGACCTCTACGAATTCTTCTGGTGCCTTTTCTGTTGATGCCGCTCTTCACGGGTCTTTGTTTAGCTCAGACCTTCGCCTATACATTAACCGGAACGCTCCGCTATTCGAATGGGCCACAACTTCCCTACTACGACGGAGCGAGCTTCGAACTGTACCTGAATTTTGCGAATGTGCCCTTCATGGGCACCACTCCTTGGGTTAGCGGCACTCGAACAGATTGGGGGGGGAATCCCGGTGGAAATAGCTGGCTTAAGATCGGAAACAAAACGTTTGTATTCGACAACATCGCGCTTGTCCTGTACCGTGACACTCGTCCACCGGGGCCCGGTGTTCAAGACGGGACAGATTTCATCGGTCGACTCGGACTCGACAATTGGATATTCAACGTCCAATGGCCACCCGGAACCAACACGCCCGACCCGCCTTCCTATGCGGGGGTGACGCCCCTTGGGGGTAATTTCCACTTCTACAATGCCGCCAATCCCCCCGAGCTCAACTCGTACTACCAATTGGAAGGCATTAATGTCGTCAAGACGCAGGGACGGCCTGACTGGGCGTTGCTTTTCACACAACCAGAGGTCCTGCGCACCAGCTCGAACCTGGCCTTCGACTCTGAACGGCAAGTCACCGTTATGTTTGGTGGCCGCGTTCCAGGGTACAACATTATGTTATCCGATACGTGGGAGTACGGACAATCCTACTCCGCCTGGAATCGCGTAACCACATTGCATTATCCACCTGCGCGGTTTTGGGCCGGTATGGCTTACGACGTCTCTCGCAAGCGTACGGTGCTTTTCGGAGGACGCCAAGAACTAGGAAGCAGCGTCACTATCTTTAACGATACTTGGGAGTACGACGGGACGGACTGGAGTGGCATCTCCACTCCACATAGCCCGCCGGCACAAGACGCCATGGCCATGGCCTATGATCCTTGTCGACAGAAGACCGTAATGTTTGGGCTTAATGGGGACACCTGGGAGTATGACGGCTCGGATTGGGTGCAGATTCACACGACCACATCTCCTCCGAGCCGCCGGCTGGCAGCCTTGGTCTACGACTCCTTGCGATGTCGAACGATACTGTTTGGCGGATTGGCATCTGGTCCGCCGGCCCTCTCTGACACCTGGGAATACGATGGAACCAATTGGACACAAATCAGCACCGCAATTTCGCCGTCAGGCCGCTGGGCACACGCCATGGCCTACGATACGGACCGGAGCCGGGTTGTTCTTTTCGGAGGATATGTCCTCAGTCTTGATGATAATACAAATGACACATGGGAATATGATGGAAGCACATGGCTTCAAATATTCCCCCATAACTCTCCGGGTCCAACCCAACAGCATACTATGGTTTACGACTCGACACGTCACGCCGTGGTGATGACTGATGGGTGGGACACATGGGAGTATCTAGGGGCCGCTACTTGCCTATATTCACTCTCTCAGACCGGACAGTCATTTAGTGCGGCCGGTGGATTGGGTTCCTTTACAGTCAATACGACTGCAAGCTGCGGTTGGGTCGCTGCTCCGAGCGTCACTTGGATTACCATATTGCCAGGTGGTTCGCAAGGTACAGGGGCCGTCAATTATTCGGTCGCACCCAATACTGGCGGCGCGCGATCAGGAAGTATTTCTGTCGCCGGGCAGACATTCAATGTCACTCAAGCGGGTTTTAGCTGCAGCTACATGATTGGCCCGACATTCGCCTCAGTTGACAATTTGGGTGGAAACGTCAGCGTGTCTGTGAGCGCGCCGGGCGGTTGTCCATGGACGGCGGTCAGCAACGTAGGCTGGTTGACTGTCAAATCCGGCGCTTCTGGCTCGGGCGGGGGAATGGTCGTTCTTAACGTCGCCCCGAACACCAACGGGGCCCGTTTTGGAACCGCGACCATCGCCGGCCAGACGTTCTCAGTCACCCAAGGGGCTGGAGCATGCGGTGCTCTCGATGTAACGTCACAGATGAGCGTGACTCGGAGCGGTCTCACTTGGATTCCCTTTACCTCTTATTACTACTCCCAGACCATCACCGTGAGAAATACCTCCGGTTCGGTGATCCACGGCCCCGTCTACTTGGTTCTCCTCGGTGAGCCCACCCATTACGGATATCCCAATGATAGCGGCTTATTGGGATCTCAGGTTCTGACAACCTGCTTCTCGACCCAAGGAGATTATCGGTTACTTGTTTCTAGCGGTGACATGCAAGCCGGTCAGAGTGTTGGAATCCCTCTTGTTTTCTTTACTCAAAGGATCAGCGGGGGAATCCAATACCAGACAAAAGTACTCAGTGGCACACCCACACGCTAGGAGGGGAGGCTTATGCGTTGCAGCGACATGTTAAAATGTTTTATTTTCGCTGGCTTGCTTCTTGTGTTCCCCCATGCTGCGATGGCGGACCAGATTTTCAACGTTACTCTGAACACGATGCCGTTGGTCGGGCACCCGGCTGGTCCATTCTCCGTTTTCTTGGTTTTCACGGATGGGGACGGGATCGGTGACGCGAATAACACCGCCACGATAAGCAACATAAACTTTGGCGGCGGAAGCGCTCTTGGCGGCCCTATACTATTTGGCGGTGCCAGTGGCTCTCTTGAGACGGGGATCTCAATTACAGACAGCTCGTTCCTGAGTTTCTTCTCCGAACCGTTTTCGCCCGGAAGCCAGCTAAGCTTTTCCTTAGCACTGACCACGGCTGATGACTTGGGCGGGACTCCCGACCGGCTGACGTTTTCTATTGTTTATAATTTCGGTTCTCCAATACCTACACTAGCACCTGCGGGCGATTTTTTTCTAGGAGCTGATTTAGGTTCAACTGGTCCGATCTTCGACGCGTACGGAAGCGACCCGTCTCGTGCTCCAACGGACGGAAATCCAGTCTCGATTTCTGCTCCAACCATAACTTTGGTGAGTCCGGTCCCAGAGCCTTCTTCCATTGTCCTTCTCCTGACGGGGGGGCTGGTGGGCGGTCTGACGCTCTACCGCCGTCGTCGTGCGTAGCCCCACCATAGAGTAGCTTCCGAGCTGTCTGGCCGATTCAGTTGTCGCCAAGTTGATTAATCGTGTCCTTTCGACAAGGCTGCATGACTCGATCTGAGGGCCTTTTTGATCTGGGCTACACAACCTCGGAATCGGGAGACAGCTCGGGCCGGCATCAAAGATCCGCCAGATTGCACGCATCCGAAAAGCAGCCCATGGTTAGACATCTGCTGAGCCAGCAATGCCTAACTGCGAGTTGCACAGCCTGTCCCCGGGATTCCTGGGATTTAATTCTGAGCGGCGAGGAGGTTGAGGCGCTCGCGGCAGGGCATCCAATCGGGCATGCACCTGGCGAGAAGCGCGTAGAAGTCTCGATTGTGGTTGTGGATCTTCAAGTGGCAGAGCTCGTGGGTGATCACGTAATCAATGCATGGCGTGGGAAGACGAATCAGCTCCGGGTTCAGGATGATCGTGTCATTCTTCCCGCAGCTGCCCCAACGCGTCTTCATCTGGCGGATTTGTAGGATTGGCAGGGGCGTGTCGTACTGCCTTGCCCGCTCGTGGCAGACTTTGAGCCGTCGTTCAAAAATTACCCTGGCATGTTCGCGGTACCAGGATTGCACTGCCGTTGCGATGAGCACGGGCTCGCTCCGCGGCGCAGTCGAGACCCATAGAAACCTGCCGACCAGCTTCACCTCGAGAGAAGAGCCCTGTCGAACCCGCAGGCGATATTGTCTTCCGAGATAGCGATGCGTTTCCTTGCTGACATGCCGGCGGGGTGCCGGGAGCGGCTGGAAACGTTCGAAATGATCCTGCTGGCGGATTATCCAGGGTGCCCGTTTTTTCAATGCTCGTTCAATTTCGACAACGCCTCGCTTCTCCGGAGCATCCACCGCAACACCTCCGTCCGGGTAAACGGGGGATCGGTGCCGGACCTGAGGAAGTAATTGCATCTGCAGGAACTGATCTCAATACTGCACGTGAGAATAGGCCTTACGCTTGCTTTTGACGCCCGTTTTCTCGGTTTAAGAAACCTTGGTCTCATCGTACCTGCCCTTTTGATTTAGGGACTTGGCGCAGGCGAGAAACCGTCGGAGTTACCTCGCGGAGCGGAGATTTCGGATTGGCGGCTGAGACCACCGCAGGAGGAAGAATCAGGTGGCAACAATCGAACACAAGTTCGATTTATCCGCGTCTCATTGAATTCTACATTACTGGATTCAAATACTTATCCGGGTCCGGCACCGACACCCACACAGTAATTATGTTGTTGCAACATAATGTTTCCGCTACATAATATTCTTCCAGCACGCCAAGGAGGTGAAGGGTGCGCCTGGATTTCATGGACCGGACGGAAGAAGCGCGGCGGCTCAAACGCGCGTTCGCGAGCCGCGACGGGACTTTCTGCTGTCTCCATGGCCGGCGGCGCTGCGGCAAGTCGCGCCTGCTGCAGGAAACTCTGCCGGCCAGACGCTCCGTCTATTACGTCGCCGATGAGAGCGAACCGGCACTCCAAAGGGCGGCGCTGGCACGGGCCGTCAGCCCAATGCTCCCAGGCTTCGAGCAGGTGGCCTATCCCGATTGGAACAGCCTGCTGGATCGCTGGCTCAGGGATGCGCCGCCGGGATCGCTCCTCGCGCTTGACGAGTTTCCTTATCTTGCCAACGCCAGTCCGGAATTGCCGAGCATCCTGCAGAAGACCGTGGATCGGGCGGCGGGAAAGGGCCTCCATCTCGTGCTGTGCGGTTCGTCCCAGCGGATGATGCAAGGGCTTGTGCTGGACGCTTCGGCGCCGCTTTACGGACGCGCCCGGGAGATCATTCACGTTACGCCCCTGGAAGCAGGCTGGGTTTCCGAAGCCCTGAAGTGCAAGTCTCCTGTGGATGCGCTCTCCGCCTTCGCCGTCTGGGGCGGCGTGCCGCGATATTGGGAACTGGCCGCCGATTTCGAGGCCACGTGGCCCGCCGTGCGAGATCTGGTGCTGGATCCGGCCGGAGTCCTCCACGACGAGCCGCGACGGCTTCTGCTCGATGACATTCGGGATACCGCGCAGGCGTCCTCCATTATGGCCCTGATTGGCCAGGGATGTCACCGCCTGTCCGAAATCGCAGGCCGGATCGGCAAGCCCGCCACGTCATTATCGCGTCCGCTTCAGCGGCTCATCGAGTTGGGCTTTGTCAGACGGGAATGCCCGTTCGGGTTGTCCGAGAAGAATACAAAACGCACCGTGTACAGGATCGCGGACCCCTTTCTCCTGTTCTGGTTCCGCTATGTGCAACCGAACCGCTCGCGCCTCGAAGCCAGAGAGGCGATCCGCATTCAGGAGGTCATCGCCAACAGTTTCGGTCAGCACGTCGGCGGCGTCTGGGAGGATCTCGCCCGCGCAGCGGTCCCCCGGATGGTAATCGCGGGTCGAGAATGGACTTCGCCCCAGCGATGGTGGGGATTCGACACCAATGGCAAGGAACTTGAATGCGACGTCGTGGCCCGTTCGACGGACGGCAAAGCCTTGCTTGTCGGCGAAGCCAAAATGGACCTGTCGCCCAAAACAGTGGATATGACACTCGAGAATCTGAGACGCAAAGCCGAGCGATTGCCGCCCGCCAAGTCGTTCGACGTAATTGTTTCGGTGATTTTCACGGCAGGGAAGAACCGGCCGCGAACCGATGCAGGGGTCATTTCCGTCGGGGACGTCTTGGCGGCGCTTAGATAGTTTCTGTCGCGAAAAATCGGTAAAAATCGGTGACAGGCAACGATTTCACCAATTGCATCACGAAGGGTCTTTTGCGATTGCAGCCTGGAAGTCAGCTACCACCCGCAGAGCGGGTGGCTTGATGAAGGGCCCCCGAGGGGCCCCTCAGGTGATGAAAGGGGCTAAAGCCCCTTCGGGTGATGAAGGGGGCTTAAGCCCCCCAAACGGTAACTGCTCTTGCCGCTTCTCCTCCTCTCCCTGATCGCGAATGTAGTCTCGGATCGTCTGTTCATCCAGCCCCACTGTGCTCGCACAGTATCCTCTCGCCCAGAAGTGGTACCCTGTGAAGTTCCGATCCTTCCCCAAGAATTCCCGATGGATTCGGATCGCCGACTTGCCCTTCAAGAAGCCGATCGTATTTGCCACGCTGTACTTCGGCGGGATGCTCAAGAATAGGTGCACATGGTCCGGCAGCGCATGCCCTTCCACCAACTCGACCCCCTCCTGCTCGCACAACTTCCTCAATATCCCGCCGATCGCTTTCCGCAGCGATCCGAAGATCGCCCGCTTGCGATATTTTGGTACTAAAACCACATGGTACCTGCAGTACCATCTCACATGTGAGAGGCTCTGCCACTCTCTCATGACGGTCTCCTTTCTCGTGAACCTGACTGTTCACGTAGGGAGACCGTCTCATATTTGCACGCCGTAACGGCAGAGCCTTTTCGAGTCGCGCCGCCAGAGGCGGCGGTTTACCTTAATGCGAAATTAGAAAGGGGACAGGCTACGCTTTTACCAATTATGCTGAGAGAATCCGCCTCCTTTCGAACCAATGGGGAGGACGCTGTAGCCGCGGCCTCGAGGCGGGAGAACCTCTCGCCCTCTCGAAGATATTGGTGAAAGCGTAGCCGCCTATTGACTGGAGTTTCCGGATTACGGAGATTCCTTGCCTGACACAAGGTCACCCGAGACTGCAAGCTTGACCCCAGCTGGGACAGCGGTGCCGCTTGCGGCGACCGGTATTAATGGCTATTGCCCGCAAATTGCCGTTTGGCCTCAACAAATGCGAGTTCCTCCGGCTCAATTCGCTCGCGCACGATACGAGCGATATAGCGCTCTAGGCTTTTTCCCCGGTGCAATCTGGCCAGAAATGCGGCGCGCGCGGCCAGATCGGCAGGAATTGAAAGAGCTGCCGGCTTAGTCCTGAGAGCGTGGACGGCCTTGCTCCAGGCAGATTGGTCACCCGCCTGCGCCGCCGCCAAATCGTCAATTTCTGGTTCGGAGAGTTCCTTGGGTGCCATGTTGACTTTGTTTGTCATATGAGCCACCCCGTATGATCGGTGCCTGTCACCGATCTTACAGTCTGAATCGCAGTCTCCTCATCGGTGTAATTGCATGCATGCGATGTGTTACAATGCTGGACGGAGGTGACGTATGAGTACAGCGATATCCGTGAGGCTTCCCAAAGAGCTGGCCGAGCAGCTTGAACACATCGTCGAGGAAACCGAGAGGCCGCGCTCCTACATCATTCAAAAGGCTCTCGAATCTTACATTGAAGACTACTCCGATCTTCAGATCGCCCTCGACCGGCTTCACGACAAAACCGATCCCGTTGTCTCCGGCAAAGAACTGAGGAAGTCTCTTGGCTTATAATATCGTTTATAAGAAATCCGTGGAGCGCGACCTCAAAAAGCTCTCAAAGGCAGAAGCGGCAAAGATCCTCGATCAAATCGACGGCGAACTGTCCAGGAAGCCAGAGGCCTCTCCGATACTAAAAGGGCATTTCGCCGGCCTTCGCAAGTATCGCATCGGTGACTATCGAGTGATTTATGCCATCCTCGGCAGCGATGTTTTGATTCTCAGAGTTGGTCACCGCCGAGAAGTGTATCGACGCAAAATCTAACCATCGCGCCGCAGCATACCGGTGCCGTGACCATTATCGATGTATCCCTCAGATTCTCGCAGTCTGAACTCTTGGGATTCCTGGAAGATATGAGGAAGCCATCCTCCATCCACTGAACTGTGCGCGCAACGCATCGATGTTTGGCAGAAAATCGTGACAGCAACTATTTCACCAATTGCATCATGAAGCGTCATTTGCGATTGCCGCCTGGAAATTGGTAAAATATTGCCGTCACCGATTTTTGGGATCTGACGAGCGGCCTGGCTCATGCAACATCGAGGACGGCACGGGGATTCTTGGCGGCAATTCGTAAGAGCGTTCGGGCGGCACCCGAGGGTGCGCGGCGCACCTGTTCCCATTCCTGCAATGTGCGTACCGAGACGCCCAGCAGCTGGGCGAACTGCTCTTGGATCTGAGAGACAGGCTACTCAGCCTTGAAATCGGGAGACAGCTCGGGCCGGTACCAGAGATTTGCCGGATTGCACTCATCCGAAAAGCAGCCTACTGTTGGACATCTGCGGAGCCGGCAATACCTGACTGCGAGTTGAGCAGCCTGTCCCCGGGATTCCAAATCTAATTCTGGACGGCGGCGAGGTTTAGGCGCTCGCGGCGGGACATCCAATCGGGCATGCACCTTGCGAGAAGCGCGTAGAAGTCGCGATTGTGGTTGTGCACCCTCAAGTGGCAGAGCTCGTGGGTGATCACGTAATCGATGCATGGGGTGGGAAGACGGATCAGCTCCGGGTTCAGGATGATCGTGTCATTCTTCCCGCAACTGCCCCACCGAGTCTTCATCTTGCGGATTCGAAGGATTGGCAGGGGTAGGTCGTACTGCTTTGCTCGCTCATAGCAGACCTTGAGCCGCCGCTCGAAAACCGCCCCGGCATGTTCGCGGTACCAGGATTGCACTGCCGTTGCGATGAGAACGGGCTCGCTCCGCGGCGCAATCGAGACCCATAGAAACCTCCCGACCAGCTTTACCTCGAGAGAAGAGCCCTGTCGTATCCGTAGGCGATATTGTCTTCCGAGGTAGCGATGCGTTTCCCCACTGACATACCGGCGGGGCGCGGGTAGCGGCTGGAATCGTTCGAAGTGTGCCTGCTGCCGGATAATCCATCGTGCCCGCTTTTTCAATGCTCGTTCAACCTCTGCGATGCTGCGGTTCTCAGGAGCATCTACGTCAACAAATGCGTCGGGGAATACGGAGATCTTGAGATGTTTCCGGGCTGAAAAGGTCAGACTATACGGGATTTTCAACCTGCCGAATTGGATCGTTCTTTTGCCGGCCTTCACGGCATTACCCGCGCGGCAATGTCCAGGCAGCGATCCATGATCGCGTCAATTTCTTCAAAACTAAGATCGATGCCGTTTTCTCCTTTGACTTCAAACAGGTGGTCCTCGATCGCCGTTCGCATCCTGTTCTGCTGATCGCGGTTGCTCGTCCAGTCCCGAATGTATAGGCCGGAAACGATCTCCTCAATCTTCATCGCGACCTTCGCCGCGGCCTCGCTCAGCCTGGCAGAAGCGGTTTCGTGCGGCTTCAGCATTTCATAGATCACACCGTAATACCGGCGAGCCATGTCGCGCGTCTTCAGAGTGGCCGGCAGGTCCGTATCCGTTCGGTTTAAGACTGCTTGCTCGATCTCTCTGGCCCGGTTGAGATATTCGGCTTCGGCCAGCCTCTCGGAGCGAAACGCGTCGATGACCTCCTGCAACATCTCGGAGAATTTCTTATAGAAGGCGGGGTCTTCGTCCATCCGGTGATGGATCACCCGCTTGACATTGTAGGCAATGGTATCGGCCATCGAGGCGTCGCCGGTGGCCTCGCGCACGGCCTGCCGGCGTTTTTCCCGATTGAGCAGGTCGATGGCGCCGGTGATCTGCTCGACCTCACCCGTTCCCACGTGGGTGTCGATGAGCTTCTTGATCTTCGGTTCGTATTCCGAGAAATCGATCACCTCGGCATAACGCCGCCGCACCGAGGCGCGCAGCTCGGCGAAGAACTTCAGATCCGCCTTGTACATCTTCAGCGTCTTCTCCGGCGTCGATTCCAGGAACGAAATGGACGACATCGCCACGCCCAGCAAGCGCGCAAAATCGGAGAACTTCTCGTAGAATCGCGCCCGCAGTTCCTCATCCGCGAGCAGGCGCTCGTATTGCTCGCGGTCGCGCGTGTTCTTGACCGGTTTGAAGATGTCCCAAAGCTCGGAGTGCTTCTGCGGCAGCCTGGCGTATAAAGCGCGGATGTCGGTGATCGTGCCGCCGACATCCTGCTTTTCGAATTCCTTAAGGTCGGCATAGAAGTCCAACGCCTGATCCAGCTCCTGCAGGACACCACGATAATCCAGGATGTAGCCGAGTTCCTTGCCGTCGTGGAGCCGGTTGACGCGGGCGATGGCCTGGAGCAACGTGTGGCCGGTGAGCTTCCTGGTCAGGTACATCACCGTATTGCGCGAGGCATCAAAGCCGGTCAGGAGCTTGTCCACCACGATGATGATTTCAGGCCTGTCGCCGAACTTGAATGCGTTGATGAGCAGCTTGTTGTATTGCTCTTCGCTGCCGTATTTTTCCATCATCCGCTTCCAAAATGCGATGACGTCCAGCTTGTTGGACTCGTCGATGCCGGTCTCGCCTTCCCGCATGTCCGGCCCCGAAATCAGAACCTCCGAGTCGGCTAAACCGAATTCATCGAGGAAGCGCTTGTACATCAGCGCCGTCGCCTTGTCCGGCGCCACCAGCTGGGCCTTGAAGCCGGTATCCTTCCAGTAGTTATCGTAGTGGCAGCTGATGTCCCAGGCGATCATTCGGACTTTCTGCTCCGCCTTGTTCAGCTGGTCCGCGGTGGAGAATTTCTTTTTGAGGTCGGCGGACTGTTCCTGGGTCAGGCCGCGGGTCAGCTTGTCGAACCAGCCGTCGATCTGCTCCTTGTTCACCGTCTGCGGGACGTGCCGGCCCTCATAGGTCAAAGGCACGACCGCATAGTCGGCCACCGCCTCGGCGATCGTATAAGCCGGCTCGATCAATCCGCCGAACTGCGCGTAGGTGTCGCGGTCCTTTTTCATGATCGGTGTGCCCGTGAAGGCAATGAAACACGCCTGCCTCATGCTCCGGCGCATCTTGGTGTGTCGATGGCGATACTGCCCGCGATGCCCTTCGTCCACGAGCACAAAGGTGTTTTCATCGAGTTTTTCGATGTTGCGCCCGGCAGCGGCCTCAAACTTATCGATCACCGTCGTGACGATGTGCTTCTTGTGATCTTCCAGCAGCTTCACCAGATCTTTGCCGGTCCGGGCCTGCTCGACCTCTTCGCCGCAGTGCTTGAAGGTGTTGTAGATCTGGTCGTCCAGATCGACCCGGTCGGTGACCAGCACGATTTTGGGATTGCGGATCTCGTGGTCCAGGGCCAGGCACTTGGCGAGCATGACCATCGTCAGCGATTTGCCGCTGCCCTGGGTATGCCAGACGACTCCACCCAGCCGGCCGCCGTCCGGCACTCTCCGGCGAATACGCTCGAGGATGTTTCGGACGCAGAAGTATTGTTGATACCGGGCGATCTTTTTCTCTCCCGCGTCAAACAGGATGTATCGATAGCTCAGATCCAGCAATCGTCCCGGGCGGCACAGCGCATAGATCAATCGATCCTGCTCGGTGACTTGCCGCGGGCCTTCCGCCTCCATGGCGTCGAAGTGCAGGCGCGCGTACCTGGCGCGTTCCTCGCGCACGAACAGCCTGTCCTTTTCTTCCGTTGTCAAAGGGGCATTGATGGCATCGGCAACTTCGGCATCCAATTCCGGCTCTCTCCAGAGGGACCAGAATTTCTCGGGCGTACCCGTCGTTCCGAACCTGGCCCAGTCTACGGCCACCGCCAGAAGCAGTTGGGAGTAGAAGAACAGGTGCGGAATGCCGTCGTCCTTCTGGTTGCGGATGTGCTGGCTGATGGCCTGCGCGATGGGATCCTTGCCCGGGCCGACGTCCGGTTTCTTGCACTCGATGATCGCCAGGGGGATTCCATTGACGAAAAGAACGATATCCGGCCGGTAATGCTCGCGGCTGCCACGGAGCTCCACGGCAAACTCCTCTGTGACGTGATAGACATTGTTCTCGGGCTTCTCCCAGTCTACGTAGTCGAGCGTGTAGCTCTTGGTGTCGCCAAGGATGGTCTGCTGGAGGCTTTTGCCCAGGCAAAGAAGGTCGTAGACCTTTTCGTTGGTGCGGATCAACCCATCGAGCATGAAGTCCTTCAGCGCATTGATTCCGGTGATGATATTGTTCTCGCTGAATGGATAGGTTTTGCCCTTGGTCTCGACGCGGTTCATCCTGCGGAGCTGCTTTTCCAGGATTCCGTCGAGAATGACGCCGTTCGTCTTTCCGCCGCGCAGTTCAATCGCATCCTCAGGCGAGAGATACTTCCAGCCCATATTCTGCAGCAGCTGCAGCGCCGGGATTTGGGAGGCATGATCTTCTCGGGTGAGGGGACGTGCGCTCATCGATTATGTCGATTCAGTAAGTAAGTGCGTTACCCGCACCTTTCCCGTTAACAGTTTCTGCATCAGACCTTTCTTTTGCAGTTGGAGCATTTGGAGTTGCTTCGCAAGAATTGAAATCTCATGGTCGCAGCTATCCAGAACTTCGGCGATTCGACGCTGCTCCTCAATCGGGGGTAATCGCAGCCTCATTCTTCCGAGGTCGGAGAACCAGATACGCACTCGCACGCTGCCGATGCCGGTCGTCTCCACAAATCTTCGCCAGCGATAGGATCTTCGATAGTGATCAAGAAACGCCGGATCGAGTTTGTCCTCATGGCAGCGAAATACGACGTAGTCACCGCTGACCATGGCTTCTTGTGGTCCATCCCACCTGGCGATTGAACCAATGTTGAGTCGCATGGGATTGTATGCAAACCAGCCTTTACGCACGATCTTGCATCGTTCAACGCCCTCGCCCTGCACCCTCTCTCGCATGGGGACCATTCCCTCAGCCTTGGTCACTGCAAGGAGCACATCCCGGGACAGCTTGCCGTTGTTTCTCAGGTTCGACTCGCTCCCAACATCGCCGAGGGTACAAGCCCGCCACGACCGATTTTTAAATCCGCCGAACCGTTTCTTTGCGGCGAGGAGTTGCTGCATCAGGCCATGCTTGAGTTGCTTCTTGGCCGCAATAAGGTTTTCTAGGCGCTCGATCGCGCGATCCCAACTCTCAAGTATTTCTACAATCTTGGCTTGCTCATCGGTCGGCGGAAGCGCGATGGTTATTTGACCGATGAGGTCGGTATTCAAATTAGGTTGACCGATTCCAGGAGCTAATACTTCCCGGAAGTAGCGAGTCTTTGATTGCAGGAAGTAGTATATGAACTCATTTTTGGCTCCGTCTAAATCCAAAAAGGCCGCAATGCCGTCATTAGCACCGGCACGGATACGGATGATCTTTGGAACTCCTAGAGTGGCCCCACTGTTTGTGAGAATGAGAGTGCCCGGCCCGATTATCCTTGTGTGCTTTGCGCCCTCTTCAGTCAAAAACGAAGCCGTCGTCGCGAGATACATTGTTGAGGAAGAGGTAACATCGCCCACAGTGATCCAGGGGAGATAACTCCCGTTGAAGTAAAGAGAGCTGCCAGCAGGACGAGGCGAAGAGCCTCTGACGATTCTCGCGATTTTTCCCAATCGGGTAACCATCCACTCAACTGGAATCTCTCCGACGAGCGTGTTCTTTGTCTTTCGACTGGAGCTAAGGCTGGGTGTGAGCATGGGTTATCCGAGCAGTTTCGTGATGTCCGATAGGAACACCGGAAGATATGTTTCGGCCAAATATTGGCGGTCGTCCGAGAGCGCTTTGTCAAACCCCGCTCGCTCGATGGACGGCCTAACCTCGATCATGAGTTGCCGAACCTCCGACGACTGCAAAAGCGGATCGAGCGTTATCAGTCTTGGATCGCTGAGCTTTAACCAGATACGCTCCAGCGCGCTGAACAGAGGTGGCCAGGTGACCCATTTCGGGAACTGTTCCTCGCGGTTCAGCAATGCCGCCCACGGTTCCGTCTTGAGCCAGTAGTGTTTTTCGCGTCCCGCACTGCGCAGCTGGACAATGCCCGAACGGCTCATTTCCACGAGCGTGTTCTGGACAGCGCGGGCAAAGTAGTAGGTGCCGCGCGCAATCTTCGATGGGTGCGCGGCCTCGTGGGCGAGCAGGTACAACACGATTTCGCAGCGGACGTTGATGCCAAACAGAGCGCGCAATTGCAGGGCAAGATTCGTTCGCTCGGTAGGACGGAACGTCTGCGAGTAGCCGCGCAGGCGCAGCGGGCCGCGTTTGAGCCCATACCGGGCAAAGTGCGGATCGGGATCGCCCACTATCGGCAGGGTCTGCCCGTCTTTCGCCAAGAACAATCCTTCGGGTGAGTCCGCTGGTTCCGCGGACTCGGCCAGTTTCTTCCACTTCAGAACTTCTGCTCCCTTACTCATCAAACCCGCCATCGCGGCGAGGACGCGGCCGCCCGCAAACTTTTCGGTACGCAGAATGCGCTTGAGGCGGTGGATGTTGATGAACGGGCCGTTCGCCTGCAGCCAGTCGATTACCTCGTCAAACAGGCGTGGTTCATGGCGGCCCAAAGTGCAGGTGAACAGGAGCAGCGCCTCCGGGTCGATAATCCAGGGATCCTCACTTCGAGAATGGCCCGCCACGCCCAGGGCAGACCATTGGCGCCACAGGAAGTTCAGCAGCAATTCCCGGTACTTCTCCCTAAATTCTGTCAGCGACGGATTCATGCCCAACCTGCCTCAGCATATCTTTGAGGATCGTTCTGAATCCCGGCGATACGTCGTGCGTCATCGCCCAGCGGGCGGCGGTTTCGAGTTCAGCCGCGGTGGGTTTCAGTAAAAGAAGATCGTCGAGATGAGTGCCGTCCCTCCTGTCGGCGGCGGCATACAGCTTGAAATGGATCTGATCGAAGCGCCCGACGAAGAAGACCGTCAGACGCGGGCCGTAGACGCGCTCATTCAGGCGGTCTGCCATGCCTTCAGGAAGGCCCAATTGGAACAGCCCGCCTTCGTCGCGGCTCGGTCCGTTGTTCAGCCAGTTATCCGGAAGCCCCATATCCCGCGCAACTTCCTTCGCCGCCTTGAGGAGAGACCCGGGCAACGGCGCCGGACTCACGAGACGACGCTCGGAATCCATCAGCGCCACCACGTCCACATCTTTGGTAGCCCGTTGAATCAAACCCTGGGCGATCAATGCCGAACCGCCGCAAACAACAACTCC
The DNA here is from genome assembly GCA_049511215.1 of Acidobacteriota bacterium. Lineage (GTDB taxonomy): Bacteria > Acidobacteriota > UBA6911 > UBA6911 > UBA6911 > JAFNAG01. Next base: position 17,252 of record JBEKYG010000011.1, read on the forward strand.
AATAGGTTCCGTTTGCGCAAGATCCAGCCGTGCAGCCAAAAGCCGCATGGCAGTTTCTAAGTTTTCTGCATCTATATTTTCGATCATATTGTTATTAGTATTGCGCATAACACGCACCATAAATATCATTAAAGCAATTATTCGTCAAATCCTAGTTCTATTAAATGCTTCGCCATTTCGCGCCGGACAGCGGCAAGCTGCGCCTCGAGGGATTTGATTTCGGCCTGGACTGCGTTTACGTCCACCTCCGCCTCTTCCTCGAAAGTATCCACATAGCGCGGGATGTTCAGGTTGAATTCGTTCTCCCGGATCTCACCAAGCGTGGCCCGATATGCGTACTTCTCCACGCTCCTGAACTTCTTGAATGTGGCGACGATCTTCTCGATATCGGAATCGCGGAGCTTGTTCTGATTTTTTCCATCCTCGTACTCGCGACTGGCATCTATGAAGAGCACGTCGGTGGTCTTTTTGCCTTTGTCGAACACAAGGATCGCAGCGGGGATGCCAGTGCCGAAGAACAGGTTCGCCGGCAACCCGATGACCGCCTCAAACAGGTTTTCCTCGATCAGTTTTTGGCGGATCTTACCCTCAGCGCCGCCCCGGAACAGCACCCCGTGAGGAACGACCACCCCCACGCGTCCGGTGCCTTCCACGGCGGTTTCGATCATGTGGCTGATGAATGCGTAATCGCCCTTGGACTTGGGCGGAACGCCGCGCCAGAAACGATTGAATTTGTCGCCGGCTGCGTGCTCGGCGCCCCATTTGTCGAGCGAAAACGGGGGATTCGCCACGACCACGTCGAACCTCATCAAAGAATCGCTCTCGATGAGCTTCGGGAAGTTGAGCGTGTCGCCCCACTCAATCCGCGCGCTGTCGCGCTCGTGGAGGAACATGTTCATGCGGCAGAGGGCCCAGGTGCTGCCGTTCATTTCCTGGCCATACAGCGAGCAGTTACCATCCGGAACTTCCCGGGCAACCTTCAGCAGGAGGGAGCCGGAGCCGCATGCGGGATCGCAGATCCGACCGCCGGAGTTCGGCGCCACGAGTTTGGCCAGTAACATCGATACTTCAGAGGGTGTGAAGAATTCACCGGCCTTCTTGCCGGCGTCGGCCGCGAAGTGGCCGATCAGGTACTCATAAGTATTGCCGAGGACATCCAAATGCCCGACGTGATTCTTGCGGAAGTTGAGCTCGTCATGATGAAAATCTTCAAGCAGACTCTTCAGGCGCCGGTTGCGCTCCCGTGTCTGGCCGAGGAACGGCTCGCTGTTGAAATCAATGTTGCGGAAGACGTTTTCCAGTTTCTCCTTGTTTTCTTCTTCAATTTTTTCGAGGGCCGTGTTGATCAGCTCGCCGATGTTGGTTTGGTCACGGTTCTGATAGAGGAAGTAAAAGTCCGACTCGGTCGGCATGATGAAGCGCTGCCGGCTGAGCGCCCGTTCCAGGCGCGCCTTATCGCCTTTGTACTTGCGCTCGAGCTCCTCCTTCCGATCCAGCCACAGGTCGGACATGTATTTGACGAACAGCATCGTCAGGATGTAGTCCTTATAGTTGGCGGGGTCCAGCGTGCCGCGGAAGGTGTCGCAGGCCGCCCAGGCGGCGCGATTGATCTGGTCTTGAGATATTTCGTTATTCATTACTTTGTCCCCTCG
>JBEKYG010000012.1:0-17372 GCA_049511215.1 Acidobacteriota bacterium
TGACGAACCAGACGTGGGGCAACCTGTTCTGCCTGGTTCCCGGTGCGACGTCCTACTCGACCGGGCTCGGCTATTACACGACCGCGCGCGGATACAGCTACAGCAACATCCTTCTGCAGACACTGACTGGCGTGCTGCTACCGCTGCCTGCCGAGCTGGCGTTTTATTACGGGTCCACTTCCGCGCCTAGTTGGTGGGGAGGCAGGATGCATCAAGCCGTGATGCTCGATCAGACTCAGAACTACGGCGCCGAGTTCAACGTCCCGTTGGACGGCCCGGTGACGGGCGTCTTCAAGATAGTCGGCTTGACCTCTTGGGGGAACGCCGTCCTGGCCTTCAGAAAGGCAACGCTATGAGTGCTCCGGAGTTCCTTTGTTCCAGCTATCGCTACTTTACGAGGGCTTCAGTTTCAGACGTGCAGACGATCATCGACGACTTCAAGTCTGAGACCGTGACTCACGGAGGATGGACGGAGGTCAGCACCGGACTCTACAAGTCGCCGCCGGACGACCTTAACCGGTGGTTCGACATTCTGCTGACGAAGATCACGGCGCAGAAGCTGGAGTGGCGCGTCCGCGATCCGAACGGTGTGACGATCTGCACTCGCAGGATCAACCTGCCGTCCACCACCACGTGGTCAGTCTTCATCTACACCGGGCAGTTCCATGCGATTATAGACGTTGACCCCGGCGCGCTAGCCTTCGAGACCTTGCAAGCGGGGATACTTGACCTGTCGCCAGAGGCTCAAAACATACACGCGCACTACGTTTATGGGACTGGATCGCGAAGTACCGCCGACAGCCTCGACAACAACGGGACCTACGGATGCCTCTACCTGATAGACAACGTGACGCCGGCTGCGGCCAACCGCGTATCCATGTTTATGGGAGGAGGCAGCACCAATGTCGGCGTGCGCACCTTGAACGGGTCGAGAGTCTATCGGGTGCGGGAAGTGTGGGGATACCCGGCGGGCACCTCGTCCGGAAACCAGAAATTTGCCGGCCGCTGCTATCAACAGATACTTCTGGACGGCTTCGTCACGATTGGCGCCGAGTTCTTAGTCCCGATCGATACCGGACTCTCCGCCAAATTCAAAGTGACCGGCATTTCAGCCCAGTCGGGGTACACCACTTACTGGCGCACGGCTGTGAGGATCGCCTGATGCCCAAGCTGCCGATCTTCAAATTTAGCAACTGGCGCGAAGACCTGAGCGTCATGCTGCAGGCTTCCTTGCAGCGGGACGCGGGCGACTTTATAAAGTTCATTCGCGACTTCTTCGCAACTTCTTCGCTTGCGCAGTTCGCGGACTTCTTGGGCATCTCAAAGGATGCGGCGGCGGCGGACTACTTCGCCTTGACGAAGATCGAGGTGGGGAACATTCCCTATCCGTTCTCAGGATATGGGCCGTACGCAGCCGGCACATGCACGGTGACGAACAATCCGTACTTTGATGCGGGCGCCAGCTCACTGAACGTCAATTCGGTGCCAGCCTGTTATCCAAGGACCGGAATAATCTGCATCGGAGAGACCGAGTTTTGCTATTACTACTATGCGCTCCCGGGCGCCACTACCATCAACATTTACCCGGACTCACGGTCTGGCCGCAACTATCCGTACGGCGGCATTGGCATCAGGCACTACATGGGCGAGACCGTGAGGTATGTCTGCCCCTTTGCCGCGCTGGTCGGCAATCACGAGTTCCAGATCTCCCCGCCCGGATCGAAGAAGGGCGGAGTGTTCATGCCGATCATCCTGCGGTACCTCGCGGAGAGGTTCATCAAGAAGACCACCACAACCACCACGACCACCACCGGAGGCAGCACGGGCGGCGACCCCGGCACGCCGTATCAGCCTTCGGGGCCGCTGACGCCGCCGGGCGGAGGTCCTGGCTGCGGAGGGGGCGTTGACGACCCCGGCAATGATCCAAGTAACGACGAGCCGAGCAAGCCACCCGGATTGCTAATGACCTAGACCTGGTCAGACGAAGTGGAGCGGCGAAATGAGGAGAGGTGCGCAAGTCATGATTCAACTGGCGGCGGTGATCGCGGCCTTGCTGCCGCGCCCGATTCATTACGCGCCGAAAGGCTCGCGGAACGGCGTCATCATGCCGATCACGCTGGCGCTAACTGGTGGACAATAGGGCCAGGATAACGGCCACAACGGTCACGAAGAGCACAACCCCAAAGATCGCAACGGGGTGTACGGCGCTGCTGCAGTAGCGGCACCTGTCCGCTCCGGCGTGGCGCGCCGGGGTATCCATCAAACAAAACTGGAGGAAGCGATGAAGACCTGAAGGGGGATCCTTCTGTCTACATGAGGGAAGGGGGAAGGCAATGTTTAGTTGGATCACCGATCACGTAGAAGCGGCGCTTACCTTTTTCGGGGCCATCCTGGCGAACGCGGTTGTCCTGGCCATGGGCTACGGGCGACTCAGCCGGCGGATTGAAGACCTGGAGAGATGCCAGCAACAATGCCCTGACCTTTTCGTTCGCAAGGACGTGCTGCAGCCGCAGTTGGACACGATCAAAGAGACGCTAAACGAAGTGCAGCACGACATCAAGAAGTTACTGGGAGGATGTAAGAGGCAATGTTGACAGATGAGCAGAAAAAGAACCTGAAGCTGATGGCCGAGGCCGCAGTCGCGAGCGAGAAAGCGACCGGATGTCCGGCCGAGGTGTCTGTGGCGCAATGCATACTGGAATCCGGCTGGCTCAAGGTGGCCCCCGGCAACAATTGCTTCGGCATCAAGGACACCGACCGCTACCCAGGCGCACAGTACTTGCTGACAAAGGAGTACATCAACGGCGAGTGGCAGACGTTAAGGCTGGCGTTCGAGGCGTATCCGACGCTGGCCGATTGCTTCACGGACCACGCGCGGCTGATCACCGGCGGGTTTATCCCGTCCAAAAAGAACTGTTACGCGGCTGCCTTCGAAGCTTACAAGCTACGCCGCGACATGGACGAGTTCATCAGGGGCATCGCGAAGCACTACGCCACCGCTCCGACATACGCGGATCAGATCATCCAGTTGGCGCATGCCAAGTATGTCGTGGAGGCCGTGGCCGCGGCCAGGGAGGCATAATGGAGACCTTGAAGCAGGCGTTGAAGATTGCCGCCTTGGCGGCGGCTGTCGCGCTCATGATCAGCGCGAACCTCGTGTTCGTGCAGATCAAAATGGAGACGCTGCCAAGGATTACAGCGAGCATAAACGACGCCGATGCCACTGTGGTCGAGATCAAGCGTACCGCGAAGACAGTGGCCGACTACGCCGAGAAGCAGAAAGCAGCCCTGGAGAGTCCGAAGAACCAGAAAGCGATTGATGCCGCAATCCAGACCGCCGCGGTGTTCAATGGCACAGGCAGGCTGTTCAATACCCAGGTAATTCCGCGCGCCATGAACACGCTGGATTCGCTGAACAAGGCGACCGACTCCCTGAACGAGCTGGTCAGAAACACGGATCGGAACCTGAACGAGCAGTTGCTGCCGGACCTGGCGGAGACGGCCAAGACGCTGGGTGTCTCGATTGACTCTCTCGCCAAGGGGGTGCTGGTCATAACTGAAAAGGGCGGTATCTCCATTGACGAGATCAACGCGCTACTCGCTGATCCTCAATGGAAGGCAGCCCTGGCGAGCGTGGCATCAACGACCGCGCACGTGGATGCCATGGCCGGCAATATCGAGAAGGCCTCAGACTCCGCTCCTGGGATTGCGGCGGCAATCGAAAAGATCGCAAAAACCAGCAGCCGATACCAGAAATTACTCATTCTGGCCCAGCTCCTCGCTACGGTCGCACGCGCCTTCTAATTCCCCCATATCAAACCACTGCCCATGAAGAGATCGGCCCGCTCGGGCCGTTTCATGGAGCTTTCTTTTTCAGAGGAGGCGGAAAATGCACGCGTATCGACTCCGCGACCTGTTGTACGCAAATTTCGACAAGTGCCTCCTGGCGTTCCTTTACCTGGTGACGGGGCTTACGGTCACGTGCCTGGTCAAGTGGGGTGGCCCGCAAGAGCTGGTAATCCGAATCGAGGATGCATTCTCGGCGCTACTCGGCGCCCTGATTGCCCTGGTGACCAATAACCACGACGCTCCGGGAAAATACGGGGCCGTCTTATCAAAAAAGGAAGAGTGAACCATGAAGAGACTCGCTCTCTTACTGATTGTGTTGTGTTTTGTTTCAGTGTTGCCTGCGATGACGCAGGATCCAAATCAACCAGTGCAGCCGGCGCCGGTGGTCCAGCCGGCAAAGGATGGAGTTTGGGATATTCTGAGCGACCCGAACAATATCGCGCCGGCAGCTTTCCTGCTGAGCAATGTGGCCGATGCGAAGACGGACTGGCATTTCACGGGTCCGTTGACTCACAAGGAATACACGATCACGCCGGCCGAGCGCCTTGGAATTGCCGGCGGCTCGATATTCGTGGCTTACACGCTGCGCCACTACTATCCGAAACTGGCAAAGCCCATCAATTTGGTGATGGCAGTCGCGACCGCCTACTTTGCCGGTCGGGCTTATGCCAACACGTTTAACCACGGCCAGCCTGCTTCAGACGTTACGAATCCAGCTCAAGGCAAGGGAACTGCGCTCGCTTTCTCCGTTCGCATCCGCTGAAGGATGCACAGTTGAAAGTGTTGAGGGCCGGCAACGGCCCTCGCTTTCAGGTCTCTCTGGCAAGGCGGGAGGTGAGCAATCGCACGTCAACTTTCTGATTTCGAGAAGGCTTGGATCATCGGCGACCTGCATTTCCCCTGGCAACACGACAAGGCCATCGAGGTCTCGCTCAAGGTGGCCGACGACCTGCAACCGGACCTGATTGTGATTAACGGGGACCTGGCCGACTGTTGGGAAATTTCAAAATTCGACAAGAACCCGGCGCATCATCAGGCCGGTAGGCTCGGGAAGGAGCTGGGCGAGGTGCGCGACTTCCTCATGAAGCTGCGGAAGCGCTTCCCCAAGGCGCGCATCGTCTACATCCTGGGCAATCATGAGCACCGTTGGGCGCTCTTCATTTCAAGCCATGCTCGCGAGCTCCACGGTCTGCCGGGCATGACCCTGCAGGACCAGCTCGGGCTCGAGGATTTGCGCATTGAATGCATCTACTCGGGCAACAGGGAGTCAAGCTGGTTGTGGGGCAAGCTGCTCATCGGCCATTTCAACCTGGCTTCGATGCATTCCGGTTACACGGCGAAAAACCTTCTCGATCGCAAGGGCATCAGCCTTGTGCAAGCGCACACTCACCGTGGCGGATCGAGCTTCAAGCGGCTGTGGGATCGCGACATTGTAGCTCATGAAGGATTTTGCCTTTGCGACCGCTCGCCGGCTTACGTGGACCGTCCGAACTGGCAACTGGGATTCACGATCGTCTACAAAGATCGCAAGTCGGATCATTTCTTCGTTGAACCGCATCCAATCGCGGAAATCGTCAACGGCGACAAAACGACGCTGAAGGCGTTCTTCAACGGCACCTTTTACGTCAATTAGGGGGCGCATGAAGGCCGGATTCCTCGTCCTGTTCGCATTACTGCTGGCTGCGCCGCTACTGGCAGCCGACGTAAAGCTCGCCTGGGATCCGAACAGCGAATCAGACCTGGCCGGCTACAAGGTTTACTACGGCAAGGCTCCCGGCGTGTACGGCGCCCCGATCTCCCTGGGCACGCAGACAACCTACACCGTGACCGGCCTTGCGCCGGGGACTTACTACTTTGCGGTGACGGCCTACAACACGACCGGTTTGGAAAGTGGCTTTTCAAACGAAGTTTCTACGACTGTCGCGGAATCATCGAGGTGCGATCTCAACCTCGATGGGGCCGTGAACATAATGGACCTGCAAGCACTCATCAACGCAATCCTGGGAATAAATCCGCTGCCCGAAGGGACCAGCGGCGACATCAATGGTGATGGGGCGGTAAACGTGCTCGACGTGCAGGCCCTGGTTTCCGTGATCCTTGGGATCGCGGTGTGCAAATAACAACTGCAGCAGGAGGTTTCAGTAATGGCAACGAGAGCGCAATTGAGTTGGCCGGCAAATTCTGCAGAGGAGCAGGTCACCGGGTACAACGTCTACATGGACGGAGCGCAGGCGGGAAACACCCAGGAACCGAAGTTCGAGCTGGACATCACGCCGGAAGCTCACAACTTCGCGGTGGCGGCGGTGAATGTGTGGGGCGAGGGTCCGCAGTCCGATCCAGTGAAAACGCCGGCACCGTGCTCTAAAGTCGGCGGCCTGGCCATCTCCATCGTGGTCAATGTTTCGGTAAGTCAATGAAGGCGGTACTTCTCATGATGGTATTCCTGTATGTCGACAAGCCGGTGGCAAGCCTGCAATTCGATCTGGACACTACAGGTGCCGTCTCGTTGGTTGACACCGTTCAGAAACAGATCGCGCAGGCGCCAGTCAACGGCAAGGTTCGGGTCATCATCTACGGCCTGAATCAAGCAACCTTCCAGGGTAAGTTTGCCGTGGTGAATGCTCCAGTGAACGGGGTGTCCAACGTGGTAGGCGCCGCGCTGGACGGGTCACAGGTGACGGTCACGCTCAGGACTCTACGCCCTCCCGGTCCGGTCGAGGTGAAGATTCTGCCATAAATACAAGGGCCGCCAATTTCGGTCGGCGGCCCTTTATTCTATCTACCCGCATGTTTGCAGAGGGAGGCAAAGGAGAACTTGCCATCGCCTTTCGACTGTGTGGCCATGACCGGCGTATTGTATCTTCAGAACGCCATATCATTGATCTGCAAGAACTTCTCAGAGCGATCTCGTCCCAACCAGCGGCCGAACCCTAGGGGAAAAAGTTCAGCAAATGGTCTCTGGGTGCTTAGAAAGCTGCTGATTCCAGCCTATAACATAGGGAATTCCCTTCTGGAATTTCAAAGACAGATCGCACGCGGTCCATGGAGGCAGCACGCCAACATTCGCGTCACAAAGACTCATGACAAAGTGACGCTCGCGACGTCACCCCGGCCCGATCCACCCCAATCCCAAATCAATCAGTCTTTGGAAATCGGCGGAAATCTTGGCGCGGGCGTCGATCCAATATGCGGCTCGCCCTTCCTTCCGCCATCCGGGAATGACCACGCTGTTCAGCGCCGGCCTTCCCGGAAGTGGCAGATCGTGGTCAGTCGCGCCTTCTTTCTTCCGGTGGGGACGAGGCTCTTGAGCTCCTCGAACCAATTCTGCACTAGGTTACGTTCAGCCGGGTCACCTCAAACGGCATGATTTCGGCGCGACTCTCCAATCCCCTCGTGATTGGCTTGCTCCATTACAATAACGCCGAATATCAATTGCAGTTGGCTAGTATTATTCGCGAGCTGCCCTATGATTTGCGGGAATGACGCTGCAATCCCCTCCAGCGCGATTCCTGGAGTGCCGCCTGGCGTCGGCAACGCTTCTGCATGCCAGGGAAATGGGCCGATTTCGCCCGCTATAGGCGAAGTATCTCAAGCAGGCGCACGAGCTTTACGCGGCGGGTTGGTCCCATACGAACACCCTGCTCTGATGACAAATGCGTGTCCGCCTGTCATGCGCCTGGGCAATTCTTATCGGAGCGAAAACCCTCTTCTGAAGAGGTGTGTCAAAATCCCTGTTGCAGCAACCTCGACTACCCTCTCCTCTCCAGGGCAGTCCAGATGATGCGCGGGGCAATTCACGGACCTTATTTGGACTTCTATTTAGGCAGGCCCGGAAGACGAGCTTTCGAAAACGCAAAGTGGGCAGAGTGCGCCATGTTTGGCAGCCCCCTCCCAAGGGCCTCTATTTGCCAGAGCTTGATGAACCTCCTAGCGGAATGCGGATGCTCACACCAATCGCAGGTACGACCTTCCAATGGACTTCTGAAGGAGGGATCGGGGGACTGCTCAATCCGAGAGACTGACCCACTTTAAACCCGCCAGTCAGCTTCGCGTCGCGGCCGATGTCGGCGAGAAAGTTGATTTCTAACGAACCCCAAGCCAATGATGGCCCAACGCCAAACTCCACCGCCGAGGATGTGGGGTTATATCCCAGACCAAAGCTTCCGAAGAGGCCGAATCTGCAGCGGGCTGTAGTGTGGCTGGCTATACGTACGTTTGCCAGAGCCATTGGAACGACCGCGTAGGTCTTGGTATCTTGAACCACGTTGTCGGTTATTTGGCCGTTCGAAGCCACCGCTGCCTTGCCGTAACTGTGCAACGGCCTGAGCGGCACTACCAGACCTGTAGTGAACTCCCAGCGGGCTTCAGACTGAAATTGCACTATGATCGGGGTGATCTGCTGCTTCGTTGGCTCGGCAGCCATGTCCGCGAGCGGCGTATCCTTCCAATCCTCCGCTGAATAAACCTTCTTCCCGACCGGTTCCAACTTGTTGGCGTAGTTCAATATCCATGTTTGTGTAAGATAGTTTGGGTCCTTCGGCCTACTGGGCTCTAACCGCGGGTCAGAGATCTCAAGCGGGGGAAGTTTCGAACTGGTTGTCGTGACGTCCTTAAGCGCGACGCTCAGGTGCCCCAGCTTAATCGTTAAACTGTTTATGATACCGTCTATCCGCTTCTGTCGCTCTTGCAGCTGCGGGCCGTACTTTTCTTTCAAAATCGGGGGGAGATTGGCTATAAGCTCTTGGTCTGCCTGCTGCAGTTCACCGGCTTTAATTTCCATCCTCTGCATCAGGCTTGAGGTCCAGCCATTGGTATCGCGCCATGGGCCTTCGACGCTTTTGTCCGTACAAAAATTAGACGGCGGCGGCTTGAGGCCAAGGCGAGCATCGTCAAATACTCGATAAAGATCGCCCAATTGCTTATCTTGTTTGTCCTCAATGGCCTTTACGGCGGGCGGTATTTGCTCTACTTGGATGAGGAATTTCTGAGCTCGGAGATCGGCTATTTCGAAATCGTTGAGCTGCACGAAAACCAGTTTCTTCAGAGAATCACCAAGAGCGGAGTTAAAGGCCTGAAATTGATCAGTAGGCAGCACCACCGCCGAAGACTTCAAGTCTAAAGTCAGGGTTTCGAACGGTGAGGCATGATCAACCACGACTAGAACCTTTCCTCCGGGCTTCTCGAAGATGGTCGGAGGCTGCCCCCCCACAAGCCTATCGATACGCACGTAGCAGCTGCTGTTGACGCCCTTATAGGAACACTCAGGTAGTTTCCCTGGGTCGCCCATCGGCTTGCAAATGTCATTTTGTTGCGCCCGCACAGGCATCGTCAGTAGGCAAACCGCAAGCAACAACCAAGCGTATCGCATCTGATTATCCTCCTAAGGATGTTGGATGATTTGAATACTAGCAAAAGCTTATCAAGTTTTTTTGATTGCAGTAAGAAGCAGCACCGACTGAGCATGAACCAATAACTTGAACTTTTGATTCTCCTGTGACCGCCAGCCCATTCAATTTAAAAGCCTCGTTATATTTACTGAATGGGTGCCGCCGTTAGCCTGACTATTTTGCTTACTATAAAGCCATGTTCCCTCAAAAATCTTAGGTATTTTAACGACCGCATAGAGTATTTGAGGCCTGAGATCTTCCGCGAGTTTCTTTTCGGTTGGAGGCAAACCAAGAGCCTCGGCCCGATCCAGATTTGCTAATGCGTCATCCGGCGAACTGCTCTTTTGAACTAGGTGCCAATCCTGGTAAGAGCTGGCTTGCGGCAATCGATGTGTTAATTCGCGGCGTCCTTGCGTTGCCACAAGCATCCCAAAGGCTTCGCCTGAAGGCGAGAATCTTCCTCCATCCCCGAGCGGGCCGCTAAGTGCTTTCCCATAGCGATCTGCCACGCTCGAAGAGCGATAGTTTATCAATTCAAACCGCTTTATTAAGGTGGTTAGGGCCCGAGCAAAACCCTAAACTTTCGCATTATTAGAATATTGTAAGTCAGAGTTCACGTCAAGTCCCTATTTGATGATTTTTCGACGCGTTAGCCGAATGCCGAAAAACCAATTTTCGGTAGCCTGGAGGCTGCTCATCATAACGGAGTTAGATGTTTCCAATCTCCTGAGTTACCCAACTGTCCGACAGGAAAACTGGCCGAAGCCGGAAAATTGATATTGGATTGGAGCACCGCCCCGATACGCTTCGTCTGATAAGGGCAGGTCTGCGAAGACGCATGCCTTCTCCGAGGCTCCCGGGAGTAGCAACGGTCCGTGCAGCGTTGTCCTTTCAAACTGGCTGGTTTATTTCAAAAAATCTTTGTTGGAGAATCACCGTCGTGCGCGCCCGGAGCAAGAATGCCCCTGTACAGTCCGTTGTCATGGGGCAGCCTTGGGCCACGGCGAGATGGGGGAATTCTCTGCCTTGTCATCCCTGTACGGGTGTCGAATCCTGCCGGACTAGACCATAGCTGCGATTTATAGGCCGGGAAGTAAACTTGAACCTACGAGGGCAGACGAGCGGACGCGTTGTCGCGGACTTCGATCACAAACGCGGCTCTTCCTTCGCTCCACCATCATCGGCCTTCGGTCTACATCCGGCTAAACCGCCCTTCACGTCGGTGACCAAGACCCAAGATCCACATTTGAGTTCCAGACAGGCAAATTGGAGCATCAGCGCCTCCGAGAGGGAGTTTCGCCGGGCGTGACTCTATTTTAAAAAATCTGCGTTGCTGTGGTATGGGGTCGTGAGGGAACCATGCGAAAGTCACTTAGACTGTTTGCCCTGATGGTGCTGTGCGGGATCGCGCTCGCCCAGGACTTCAAGAATTGCCCACCTGAAGGCGATGCCAGGAGTGCCGCCACCAGAGCGCTCAACCGTCTCAAGAACCGCGAGACTGCTCCCGCCCAAGAGCAGATCAACCAGGCCGTCACACTCGCCGCTCTGCTTCGGTCGGGCGACGACCGTGGTCGATGGAAGGTGAAAGACGGCGCCGAGATCGTGGGCTACGTTTGGGACGTCAAACCGGGTGGGATCGAAAGCTGCAACTGCCACGCATCGAAGGTCGAAGATCGGGACACCCACGTCGAGATCGTACTCGATCCGATGGAGGGCAGCGCCGCGACTAGGCGGGTCATCACTGAGGTCACCCCCCGTTGGCGCGCGAAAATGGCAGCCCAGGGAGTGAACTGGAGCACCAGAGCGCTCTGCGATAAATTCAAAGGCAGATGGGTGTGCATACAAGGGTGGCTGCTCCTGGATGTCGAGCACATGGGTGAGGCAGAGAATACGGCTCCTGGACGGCCACGAAATTGGCGGGCGACGGTTTGGGAGATTCATCCGATCACGAATATCGAAACCACCCAGCGGCCCAGATAGGGTCAGGCCACGAATCTCACTGAGCGTGCCTCAATCGAGGCGCTTCGCAATTGTCTTCACAATCTTGAGGATACAATCGCAAGCCTTGTCAGCATGGCGACCGCATTGACGGAAGGCGTGACGCGAGATCAACTGTTTGACGAGATCAGCAAATTGGACTCGATTGCGGACGTGATGAGGCAAGCGCTGGATGCCATTCAGATCCAGCAGATTGAGGAGACACAGTGGTTCTTGAATCCTCAGCCGAGTCATGGGTGAGGGCCGATGGTGCGATACGAATGCACCAACCCCATCGGATTCAGGCGTTATGTTTAGGTGCATACCATTTGCCGCTTTCGAAAAATCAAGAGTTCACCGGACGCAGAATTTCGAAAGGGAACAGAACGGGACTTCGCGGGAGTGTCGGGGATTTCACATCTACGGTAAGCGCGTTTCACTGCCACGGTGACAGCCTAATCTGCTGTATAGTGCCGGCATGTAAGGAACTCTTGCGTAGAGGTGTGCCCAAAACTCGAGCTCCAGACCCATTTTGAGGTATAATCGGGCACGATGGCGAGTGAAGCAGCCCGGGCGCGCCCGGCCCTAGTTAACATAACCTCTTATCTAAGAACCTGAAGCGCGGGCCGCACCCAGGCTCGGATCCGAAATGCAGTCAATTCGGACTATGCGCTGCTTTGGCGGCTGTTCTGAAGCATGCACTCAGAGGAACCGTTTCCAATGTGGCCGGGTAGTTGGTCGATGCTTCCAACGACACGAGTTCTGAAATCCAGGGATAGCAGAATCCGAGGTGTGAAGCGATGCATATGAACGAAAAGGATCAGTTTGGCGCAATCGATCAACCAGGATCCGGAAAAGCCGAGAAGGATGAGCGGCCTGCTAAGGACCGCTGGGACAAGTCTAAAATCTTGGGTGAATTCATCCTTACACTTGCCGCCCTGGTCTGGGCAGTTCTTAGTTGGTGGATGCTTCAATATCATGAGCGAGCAACAACAGAGCGTCAGGCCCAGAGCGCTGTCGAAAGCTTGCATATGCAACAGAAGCTCTCGGCAGCACAACTTGCGGGCGCGCTTATTTCTAAACTCATCAGCGAGAAAGAAGCAGAACGCGATAGCGCTCTCCTGATACTAACTGCTGTCGACCCGGATCTGGCTTCCCGCATTTCAGATGTTCTGAAAAAGTACCCCACGACAGCCGATCACAAGCGCATCGTCAGCGAGATAAACGAACTAAGCGTGCGGTCAAAAGCCAATCGAGATTTTTCTCAACACCTCGAAAGTGCCCGAGTTTTGCAAGGCTATGGACTTGATGCGCAGGCAGCCCGGGAATATCTAATTGCCTCTCAGTCTGTCCCTGTTCAATTTACGGTTGACCAGCAGAAGGTCCGCAAGGCGATCTTGGCTTATGATGCCGATAGATTTTACGAATCTGCAAGGCTTTTCGACGAAGCATTTCGTGGCATTGCATCCAAATGAACGTTTTAGGAAAGGAATTTCAATGAAAAGGAACATGATGTCTTCTGGATTGGCAGTGTTAGGGTTAACAATCTGCAGTGTGCTTTTGATCCCTACTGGATCAAGCTTAGCACAACAGCCGGAACGCTCAAGCTGCAGTATTATCATCAGCGATCCAGAAAAGGGCACAATCGTACATGGTCAAGGCACGGTTTCAGGGACAGCCAATATTCCGCCCGACAGTCATCTGTGGATTCTTGCACATAAGAGTACTCTCAACAGCTGGTGGCCTCAAGGCGGAGGAGAAACACCCATCAGAGACGGAAAATGGGCAGTGGATGTGACGTACGGCATCGAAAGTGATACAGGGGACTTCGAGGTTGCGGCGGTTGCGGTCGGTGAAAATGCACACAACGATTTGAAGAAATGGGTAGCTGATAACCGGACGGGCAGATATCTACCCATGCAGTTTCCATCAACTGTTGCAGGCTGCCCTATTGCAAGAGTGACCGTTGTGAAGCGTTAGGGCTGCGTACGGACTGTGTTAGATTGGGGACGACGGGTTGTTGCAGAACTTACCTGACGGGTAGTCCAAACAAGATGCCGTATGGAAGTTCAGATCTCCCAGGATGCGTCTCCTGCAGATTCTGATATGGGGCGTCATGTCAACTTCGCCAAGTCCGCTTCCCCTTTCCAGGCCGCCTGCGCCGACTTTTTCAGTAATCCGATAGTGCGAAATGGTCTGGCCGATCATGGAGAACCCCTCCACAGGCACTTCGCGCACTGCAATCTGAACGATGCGAATTTGCTGGAATTACAGTCGGATGGCTCGACCCTGGCTAGCTGAATCCGCAGCACTTGCGCGAGTGGGTCGGCCGCCGGAAACTGGCACGCTCCCAAGAAACGGCCATCTGGGAAGTTGGCCAAGTGTCCAACGATTCGCGCGACATCAATTCCAGGACCTTTGCCGGATAGCTAAACGCAAGCAACCCGTGCCACAAACATAACTGTCACTATGCCAGATAAATAGCGCTGTTTTTTGGGCGTTTCACCCGTTTCCTCAAGTACTAAAGCCACTGTTTGGCGAAAATTTTGGTAGGCGATTCCCTCTGTTTGTCGATAGTGTTGCATGCGAGGTCTGCAAATATGAACGAGCAAGGAATCGAAAGGAATTTCGTACGATGGATCGTCTTCCTCCGGTTAATGAATGCACAAAGCACTGTCCTCATAAATTGGCGCCACGCCTTTATGTCTGCTGCTGGTGTGGCGCCGTCATACGTCTTCGAGAGGAGAAGCAACCCGGTAAGCGTAGGACCCGCAGGACCGAGAAACCAAGCACAATGGATGCCGCATGAACTCAAGACCGCTTTTTCCGTTTTCGCAGCCTAGTTCCTGGAAAATAGGGGCCGTGGCCTGAAGGCTCATCACTCGCAGGTGGCATGGAATTTAATTTATGTAGGGCCTCAATATTGGCGGCGATGGCATGGCCAAGCCGGCCGTCCAGAATCGCTTCCAACTTGGCATGCAGACTGTGACGCTTGCTGTTCTTAGCGCACACGCATTCTGTATCCCGAACGGTCTTCGTCTGCCCGGATGACGTAAAGAAATTGCGGTAAAGATCTGCCGCTTCCGGTTGATTGGTCATTGCGAATACTACGAGCGGATCGCCCTGAATCATCGGGTCATTGGCGAAGGCCCGGGCAATGCGCAGGCAATCGCCGAAGCCGGGTTTCTTACCACGCTTCCAGCCGCTGATTGCCGACGATGAAAGGCCTAGTTTTTCCGCCAGGGCTTCCTGGGCACCCCACCCATCTGCTTGAATATTTTCGTCTAGGAATTCTGCTAATGTCTTCATAGGTCGCAATTTAACCTAAGATCGGACGAATGAAAAGAATTCTTTGAATTTCTTGCGATTTTCCCATTTTGTTCTTGACATAAAGATTTAAATATATATTATGTGCGCCATCAAACAATTACCGGCCTGGCGGCCGAGGGCGCACCGCGTGCGTATTTTATTAGGGTTGTGTTGGATATCGATTGACAATGCATTGCTATTTAATATAGAATGTGCCCAGATTGGGAGGTCCAAGATGCTCAACTTCAACCCAGAAAAACACGAGTACTCGCTGCCAACCGGAGAAGTGCTCGTCTCCGTGACTCAGGTGATCGATCGGTCCGGGCTGGTGGATACCTCACACTTCACCGAGTTTCACCGCTTGCGAGGGCAGGCTGTTCACATGGCCTGCGAGTATGACGACCAGGGGTGCCTGGATGAATCGAGCATTGATCCGCGCATCATGCCTTACGTGGAAGCCTACCGGCGCTTCAAGGCGGACGTCGAGTTTGCCTGGGAAGGCGTCGAGGACAGGCGCTGGCATCGATCGTTCCGGTATGCGGGGACGATAGACCGATGGGGACTGATGCATCTCGGCGGCGAACTGGTCCCGGTAGTGCTCGATCTGAAAAGCGGAGTGCCGGAAGCCTGTTGGGGCATTCAGCTGGCGGCCTACGCGCACCTGTTGGATCAGCCGGAATGCTATCGCCGGGCAGTGCTGCGGTTGAAGAAAGATGCCAAGTACGACCTCCGGGAGTTGCCGCAAAAGGAAGCGGCGGAAGACTGGAGCACGTTCGTGAGCTTGATGAACGTGTTGCGATGGAAGGCCAAACACGGGAGGGCAGCATGAGCAACATTGTTCAGTTCCCTGCGCCCGGCGCAGAGGGGGCGCAGGACTCAGTCAAGCGGGAAGACGTGAAAGAGTTGGTGAAAAGGGAAGCGGCGGATTGGTCGGGCCGCGCGACCACCCTCGTGATTGTAGATCACGAGAGTTATCAGAGGGCGGTCGAACTCGGGCAGGCGGGGGTAACGATCGAGGACCGGATCAAAAAGACGTTCGGTCCGCTGAAAACGGATGCTTACGCGCTGCACAAGAAACTATGCGACATGGAAAAGAGTTTCCTGGAGCCGGTGCAGCGCGGTCTCGACTACCTGCGCAAGGCGGCTCGCACCTGGAAAGACGAGCAGGATCGGATTGCGGCCGAGCGTCAAAGGCGAGCCGAGGAGGCTGCCCGAAAGGCATCCGAGGAAGCCAAGCTCCTTTTGGCCGTTGAGGCAGAACAGGCCGGTGCGACGGTGGAAGAGGTTGAGGCGACGCTCAACATGGAACTGAATGTCCCGGCGCCGGTGCTTCCGGGAGCACCAAAAGTCGAGGGCGTTACGTCATCCGGCCGTTGGAAGGCGGAGGTGACCGACATCCGCGCTCTTTGCCGCGCTGTGGCGGACGGTAAGGTCATGGCCGAACTGGTTCAGCCGAATATGACGCTTCTGAACACGCTGGCCACGCGATCTAAGTCAGCATTCAACATACCTGGAGTGAAGGCAGTCAGGGAAACCAGTATCGGATTCAAAAAGGCTCAGTAATCCCGCTCACAACCATTGATCAGCGAGGAGAACGATGGCAACCAATCTCTCAGCAAGACCCGCCAAGAACCGGATGTATGGGCTGACGCACGAGTTTGACGGTACGCCCATTATTCGCGAGCCACGAGTCATCAAAGTCGGCATCGGAGTCCCGAAAGGGAGAAGCGTTCTTGTCTGGATCGACGCCAAGGGCAATTGGTGCGTCCAGCACGACAAGGACAAGATCGCACGCCTTGCCACCAAGGAAGAGGCCAGGGCGTTCTACAAGACCGCCAAGGACAAGGCCCCCGAGCGACGGTACCCACAAAAGCTTCCATACTTTATTTTTACCAAGGTCAGCCCACAAGGGATGTTCGAGCCCGAGTTCGATGCCATCGAAGCGCACGGGCCGACGCCCACGGAAATCGATATCGTCTTTTTCCGGGAGGAGCCGTTCGAATACGCCTATGAAATGTGGACGGCAGCCGAACGCAAGTGCTACGGAGACGGCATGAACGGCCTGCGGGTTCTCTCGATGGCCCGGACAGAGGAAGAGAAGAGGTTGGCCGAGGAGGCGAGGAAAGCCGGCGAGCGCCACTTCCCTGTCATCAACCAGTGCCGGGTCATGGGCTGCCCGTATGCGCAAAGCAACGGCGATGAAGCGCCGGCATGCAAGCCGCATGGCCGCCTGTTGTTCCAACTGCTTTCCAGGGTGAGCTTCGGCGGAAGCGCGTATTTCGATACGACCGGATTTAGGTCGGTTTCCCAGCTTCACTCGAACCTCGAAATGTTCCGAGGGCTGACTGACGGCCACATTGCCGGCATCCCACTCAAGATGATCGTCAGACCGTACCGAACGTCGCACAACGGCAAGCCGGCGACTCAGTATGGTGTTCACCTTGAGTTCCCGGACAAGGATGCCGCCTCGCTCCGCAAGAACCTCTTGGAGCACGTTCGGAACTTTCGCGGAGAGCTGCCCGTCAGACCGTTGCCGAGGGAACTGCCCCCGGCAATGGACGTAATCGATCCACAGGCGGAGGACATCGAGCCGCCGCCGGTAATGGCGGCTGCGATGGAGGCCGAGTTTGGTGGCGGCAATCAAGTAACGGATGAAGATGATTTTGAATCGCATGATGTGCCGCAGGACGCTCCACTGATGATGCCCCGACGCAATGGCCAGGCGCCGAAAGCAGACTCAGCGGAGCATGCCGGTTCGTACTGACCAGCTTTGGGCAGGTCCCCGGGAATATTTTGCAGGGTCGCCCTTTCCGGGATTTGCCCAAAAGGAATGCACATGGACGAAGAGTT